>CANRKI010000233.1 GCA_947631175.1 uncultured Flavobacterium sp. | reverse complement strand
TTCACAAACCAGATATTATTCCTTGTTTGCGAGTGCAAAGATAGACCCTTTTTTCACCAACTTCCAAACTTATTTTTACCTTTTTTGTAAAGTTTTTTTTAGTTCGCTTGGTTTGTGGTGGTTGAAAAGAAAAATATAGACGCTAGATATCAGTAGTGAGATGTGAGAAGCTTCTTTTTGTGGAAAATTTGTTGCCTAAACACTAATAACTGTAAGTTGTTTTGTACTTCAGGTTTGATTTGTGGATCGCATGACGAATCTATACTATAATAAATAATTAGGAGTTAAATAAAAAAGCTTTGCTTTTTGCGTGAGGGATTGCAGCTTTGTTTGAGCACATTTTGGAACAAAGTGGAAAAATTGCGAGGGCGAAAAGCCCGACGCCACGGTTTTAATGGAAAATACTCAGCGTTTGGTATTAACTTGGTTTGAAAAGTATACTATTATATATACGTAATGTAGTGGCGGCACGCCCAAATTAAAAAGGATTAAACGTATATTTGTAAAAAAAACTTTTATGAAGGATAAATTTAAAGTCGTGGCTTTTGATGCGGATGATACGCTTTGGGATAATGAGCCTTTTTTTGAGGAGGCGGAATTGAAGTTTTGTGTGTTGATGGAGGATTTTTTGTCTCATCAAGGGATTTCGCAGGCTTTATTTACTACTCAGGTTTCTAATTTGCCTTTATATGGTTATGGTATAAAGGGATTCATTTTGTCGATGATGGAAACAGCGTATACAATTTCTGACGGTAAAGTTTCGACAAAAGTTATTGATAAGATTACTAGAATTGGTAAGGATTTACTTGAAAAACCGGTGTTACTACTTTCTGGAGTTGAGGAAACTTTAAAGGCTTTAGAAGGAAAATACAAATTGGTTGTGGCAACTAAAGGCGATTTAAAGGACCAACATAGAAAGTTACATTTATCGGGGTTGGGAGCTTACTTTCATCATATTGAAGTGATGACGGAAAAGGCAGACGAAGATTACACAAAGCTTTTGAAGCGTTTGGATATTGAGGCGAAAGATTTTATTATGATTGGAAATTCGTTAAAATCGGATATTTTGCCTGTTTTAAATGTTGGAGGCACCGCGGTTCATGTTCCGTATGTGACAACTTGGGCGCACGAGCGTATTGATCATGAAATTGAGCACGAAAATTTTTATACGATTAAAAACATTAAAGAAGTTATTGATTTGTTATAAATGCAGGAGATTGATTTACAGAATTGGAACAGAAAGGAGCACTTTGAGTTTTTTTGCAAAATGAATGAGCCTTTTTACGGATTGGTACAAACTTTAGATGCAACGATTGCTTATAAACATTGTAAGCGAGAAGGGATTTCTTTTTTTACATATTATTTACATTGTGCATTGAAAGCGGTAAACGAAATTGAGAATTTACGTTATAGAATTGTGGATGAAAAACCTGTTGTTTTTGATGTTATTGATGCATCGGCAACAATTTTAAGATCGGATAAAACGTTTGGTTTTTCGTTAATGAAATACAATGAAGATTTGAATGTTTTTAGCGAACTTGTTAAAGAGGAAATTTTAAGAATTGAGCAAACACCTGGCTTAGTTACTCGTGATGATTTTAGAGAAAATTTAATTCATTTCTCGGCAATTCCGTGGGTAAATTTTAGTTCGATTTCACATGCGAGATCATTTAGTTATCCGGACAGTTGTCCTAAAATATCTATTGGAAAGTTAATTGAGAACATGGGTCGCTTTGAATTTTCGGTTGCTATTCATGTACATCACGGACTAGTTGATGGTTACCATTTGGGATTGTTTTTTGAAAGATTTCAGCAAATTTTAGATCAATAAAAAAATCATATACGCGCACAATATTTTTAACAAAACGCAGTTATTGTAATAAAATAACTACAAAGAACGTATTTAGCCATGAATAAAATAGGTGTTGTTGGTTGTGGATGGTTGGGCTTACCTTTATCTAAACATTTAGCTACTAAATACTCGAGAGTAAAAGGCACGAGTCGAAATACAATTAAATTAGAAGAGATGCAGCACGCTAATGTTGATGCTTTTCTTATTGATATTGAATCAACTATAATTAAGGGAAATTTTAAAGCTTTTATTAGAGATTTAGACACTTTAGTAATAGGCTTAAACGCAAATAAATCTGAAGAGTATTTCGATAAAATTGAATTACTTAGCCGTTATGTGACGGAAAGTGATGTGAAAAAAATTATCTTTTTAAGTACTATTTCTGTTTATGACAATATAAATAAAGTTGTAGACGAGAGCGATGAAATTAACGAACATTCCTTATATATTCGAGTAGAGAATATATTTAAAAATAACGATCGTTTTTTAACTACTATTTTACGTTTGGGCGGATTAATAGGAGATGACAGACATCCGATTAAACATTTAAGTGGAAGAAATATTAAACAAAATCCAAAAACACCTGTTAACTTAGTTCACTTAAACGATTGTATTAATGTAATTACTAAAGTAATAGAACAAGATATTTGGAATGAAACTTTTAATGTTGTTTATCCTTATCATCCTACAAAAGAAGAATATTATACTGC
>CANRKI010000232.1 GCA_947631175.1 uncultured Flavobacterium sp. | reverse complement strand
TTAATTTATCCTCATCCAACACCCTTCTTTTTTTCTTTCCAAAGAATTGCATTAGCGAAGCATAAAACAAAAAATCGCTCACATAAATTATATGAACGATGTTTTTTATCTGTAATTACCTTGTATTTAATAAAAGCAAGGAGCGACTCACACTTTAGCCCTGGGCTGACTGTCCCTTACACCTAAAGTTTACGTGAGTATCGCCCCCATGCATTTACAAAAGTAATAAACTTTTAGACATGGAGGGACATCACGGTTTTCTTGGTGTATTGAAATAGTCAGTTTCGGGCAAGAAAAACATCGTTATCAACCCTTGTAAAGGGATGATCTGTCAAATTGTTATAACAAATATATTTAAAGTTTGCGATAAAAGCAAATTAAATAACAAATATTTCTTAATGAATAATAAAATAGTAAAAAATAGGATAAAAGAAGTAGCAGTCCAAAAGGGTGTAAGTAACTTATTAATCGCTTTGAAATGCAATGTTCATTATACTACAGTAAGTCAATGGTTTAGTAATAGACAGCAACCTAATTTAGAGAATACTATTAAGCTACTTCAATTATTAGAAGTTAATTTTACTGACATTATTATTTATGAAAATCAATCATTAGATACAGGGTTAGGTAGAATTTTAGAAAATGAATATAAAGAACTTGTGAAAAAATATCCTTTAAAAGTAGAATTGGCTGATTCAAGAAAAAAGACAAAAGAACAGATTTATAATCCAATAATTGTTGAAGCTCTTGAGAAGATTGAAAAACAGCATAAAACAAAAAAATAAGAATACAAAACATAAATTCTACACTAAATTAATTACCGACCTTAGTATTTTAACGAGTATCTACAAGGTGAAATTTCGTAAAAAAGCAACCTTGTTTACTTCATTGGCTAATGTTTTGTTTTTATATTCAGTGATGATAATTTATTGTCTATTATTTTTATTAGGATAAATTATAGTTGTAGCGTAAGCAAGTTTGGTTGCTTTTAGAAATAAACCGTAGTAGATCGTTAAAATAGTTAGTCGAAGTAGGGGGCTTCTTTTTTACCCTTTAAAAAAGAAGAATATTACTCAGCCATCGTTGACTTTAAATCAAGCTAAAAATGAAAAACAATCTCATTATGAGTACTATTTCAACACCTTTCCACAATTCTCACTAACAAGTTTTTCTATATAATAAGTAACAATTACTTTTCTATCATACCAAAATAGATTATTTACAAGATAGTAGAAACACAAAATAATAAAAAAGTAAAAAACGGCTTGCATTTTGCAATAGGTAGTTAATACTTAAAGTAAAAGAAACATAAATAAACAGTATTATCAATTAAAGTAAACACCTTATTTTTATTAAAAACCATAAAATGGTAATCAATTACTTTGAAGATAACTAAAAGTTGTTATAGATTTACAAATTAGAATAAATTTTGCGCAGAAAAATAAAATATGAAAAGAGTAGGAATAACATTTAGTGCTTTCGATTTATTGCACGCGGGGCATATCAAAATGTTGGAAGAGGCAAAACGTCAGTGCGATTATTTAATTGTAGGATTACAAACCGATCCAACAATTGACCGACCAGAAAAAAACAAACCCACCCAAAGTGTGGTAGAACGCTATATTCAGTTAAAAGGCTGTAAATACGTAGACGAAATTGTTCCGTATGCCACCGAACAAGATTTGGAAGATATTCTTCGTTCATTTCACATCGATGTACGTATTTTGGGAGACGAATATGAACACAAAAACTTTACAGGCAGACAATATTGTGAAGAAAAGGGAATAGAATTGTATTTCAATACAAGAGATCACCGTTTTTCGAGTAGTTCACTTCGAAAAGAAGTAGCAGAAAAAGAACGAATCAAAATAGATGAGTTAATCAAAGGAAATTTGTAATTATTTATTAGTTATTAAAAAGACGTTATTTCGTAAAGGAGTAACGTTTTTTTCTTTTTCATTAAATTAATTTTTTAAAAATAGTAGTTAAGCGACTAAATCGGTAACTTCTAGTAAGTTAAACTAAGTAAAGAGAATTAAAATGGAAATTAAGTATAAAAATAGTTTCTGTTTTTAAAATGATGTATTGTTGGTATATTTGTTTAAAATGACTTTTTTATTTTGTTATTTAAAATAAATTATGAAATAACTTTTGTTTTTTTAGTTTTTATTGTTAGAAAACTTTTTTTTAATAGAAGTTTACTCCTTGCAAATAAAGCCACTTGACGAAAAAAGTCAAAATAGATAGGATTTCTAAATTGCTAAAAATGTATATTTGCGAATCAAAGCTTTACTTTAATTAAAAACTAATGTTTTTTATTCAGTAAAGTGTTTTTAAATAATACAAAATAGACAAGTGCATTAAGTGCAGTTTTTATGCTTGAAAAAACTGAGGAAATAATTAGTTTTATTGAATGTTTTTGAAGCTTTTCTGTTTATTATATGTTACTGATTCATAGAAAAGTATAGATTAAAGACTATACTAATATTCGATAAGAAATGAATGATATAAAAAAAATTTGTTGTATTGGTGCAGGTTATGTAGGCGGACCTACCATGGCTGTAATTGCACAGAAAAATCCCCACATTCAAA
>CANRKI010000231.1 GCA_947631175.1 uncultured Flavobacterium sp. | reverse complement strand
TGAAAATACCTAAACCGCAAAGTGTTTGTATTCAAATCTTTGCGGTTATTTTTATAGAATACATGCGGATTTAAGGTGCAAATCCGCGCGATCGGAATAAGCTTTTCTGACTACTGAAATCTGAAATCTGCTAATTAAGTTTCCTCCTGCGTTGGACACGAGCTTGCGAACTGAACGGAGTTAAGGACAACCTAGGCAATTAATACACTCTATCTTTTCTCTTTTCTCTTTCTTCTTAATCGCGTTAAGGATTGGAGCATTTGTTTGAGCTCCTTTTTGCGGAATGAAATGGAGTAAAAGGAGAGAGTGCGGAAAGCCTGACCTGTAAAAAACGACGATAGGAGTTTTTGTGCAGGGAACGCCCAAATGAGAATAAAAAAAGGCAACTCTTGCGAGCTGCCTTGTCTATTAAAAGTCGAACTTGATGCCTTGTGCTAAAGGTAAACTGTCTGAGTAATTGATAGTGTTTGTTTGACGGCGCATGTACACTTTCCATGCATCTGAACCCGACTCGCGGCCACCACCTGTTTCTTTTTCACCACCAAAAGCGCCACCAATTTCGGCACCAGATGTTCCGATGTTTACGTTAGCGATACCGCAATCTGATCCGTTTGCAGAAAGGAAAGCCTCGGCTTCGCGTAAATTATTGGTCATAATTGCCGACGAAAGACCTTGTGGTACATTGTTTTGAATTTCGATCGCCTCGTTTACATCTCCACTATATTTAATTAGGTATAAAATTGGCGCAAAAGTTTCGGTTTGAACGATTTTGAATTCATTTTTAGCCTCAAAAATAGCAGGTTTTACGTAGCAGTCTGATTCCATTCCACTTAAAACACCACCTTCTACCACAACAGTTGCGCCTTCTGCTTTTGCTGCTTCGATAGCTTTTAAGTAAGCATTTACGGCATCTTTATCCATTAATGGACCTACGTGGTTTGTTGCATCCAGCGGGTTTCCGATTTTAAGTTGAGAATAAGCGCTAACTAAAGCATCTTTAACTTTGTCGTAAATTTCTTCGTGAATAATTAATCGACGAGTTGTTGTACAACGTTGTCCGCAAGTTCCAACAGCACCAAAAACAGCACCAGGAATTACCATTTTTAAATCGGCAGATGGTGTGATAATGATGGCGTTGTTTCCGCCAAGTTCTAGTAACGACTTTCCTAAACGTTTTGCAACCGCTTCGGCCACAGAAATTCCCATACGAGTTGATCCTGTTGCAGAGATTAAAGGTACACGCTTGTCGTTTGCCATAGTTTTACCTATTTCGGCATCGCCAACAACTAAACACGAAACACCTTCTGGCACGTTGTTGTTTTTAAATACTTCTTGAATTATGTTTTGGCACGCAATTGCAGTAATTGGTGTTTTTTCTGATGGTTTCCAAATACATACATCGCCACAAACCCAAGCTAAAGCTGTGTTCCATGACCAAACAGCAACCGGGAAGTTAAATGCAGAAATGATTCCAACGATTCCGATTGGATGATATTGCTCGTACATACGGTGTCCTGGACGCTCAGAGTGCATGGTTAATCCGTATAATTGACGAGAAAGACCAACGGCAAAGTCGCAAATGTCGATCATTTCTTGTACTTCTCCATAACCTTCTTGTAAGGATTTTCCCATTTCGTAAGAAACTAATTTTCCTAACGATTCTTTATGTGTACGTAAAGCCTCACCAAACTGACGCACAATTTCGCCACGTTTTGGAGCTGGCATATTGCGCCATGTTTTATAAGCCTCTTGAGCTTTTGTTATTGCTGTATTATAATCGTCTGTTGTTGCCGTGGTAACTTTAGCGATTAATTGTCCGTCTGCCGGAGAGTATGATTCGATTACATTTCCGTTTGCGAACCAATCTGCTCCAGTTGATGCACCTTGGTTTAATTGTTTAATTCCAAGTGCTTGTAACGCTTCTTGAATTCCGTAAGAATTAGTTTGTGACATAATATTGTAGTTCGTTTGTTTGTTTTTATTTTGTTGTAAACCTAGGATCTGTTTCCATAACATGTCCACATGATTTACAAGTTAGTAAGTCTGAATTATTATAAAAATGATTGAAATGAGGTAGAAAATCTTTTTCAATATCTTTTAATTCAAATAAAACGTGATGTAAGGGTTTATTACAATTATCGCAATACCAAAAAAGCCCATCAGTAAAACCTTTACCAACTCGTTTTCTTTCGATTACTAAACCTAATGAATTTTCGCCACGTACGGGTGAATGAGGTACTTTTGCTGGAAGTAAAAACATATCCCCAGGGTTTAAAATAATTTCTTTCTTAATTCCTTCCTCTTGAATAAAAACAGAAATCGTTCCTTCGAGTTGATAAAAAAGTTCTTCGGTTTCATTGTAATGATAATCTTTACGGGCATTGGGTCCCGCAACAAGCATAACAATATAATCGTCAGAATCTTGAATTAGATTTTTATTTCCAACAGGAGGTTTAAGTAACTCTCTATTCTGTTCAATCCATTGATTTAGATTAAAAGGCTTTAAACTCATAAAATTTAATTTATAAAGCTAATATAAAAAATAAAAGAGGTTAGCCCAAAATGGACTGCACCCAAAAGTTTGGACAGATTAAAAAATTAATTATTATAAAAATGAGTTCGATATTCTATCGGAC
>CANRKI010000230.1 GCA_947631175.1 uncultured Flavobacterium sp. | reverse complement strand
CTTTATTCATGAGGGGTTTCATATATCAGATATTCGTTAGAAACCGAATTTTACGCCTTTCATACAAATATAGATCATTTTAAAGTAAGGTTGTCAACTTTTTTTGCAAGATTTTATTAACGCGCCATTACTCCAAATCTATGTTAGCAGATGGTTTTAATTTCCAATTATCCAATATAAAATAATACCACCTACTACTGTAACTACAATTCCGATTATCAATTGTTTAGAAATATCATCTTTTTTTGGTTTAAATATTTCCTGCTTTGTAATATCGATTTTTTCGCTACTATTAACTTGTCCAACGTGAGAGTTATGGAAATTATTAGTTATATTAACATTAGGAATATCACTCGTGATAATAGGTTCGTTATTTAAATATTTAACAGCTTTTTCAGTTAATCGATATTCTTTAGTTTCTGCATCTTTGAATAAAAAACCTAGTTTATCTAGACGATTTACATTTGATTCTTCTTCGTCAGGTGTATCTTTAGTAAGAATCGTAAAGTCATTTTCATTTATATTTTCTAAAGTTAATTTTAAGTTTTTATCTATAAGATTCTCATTAGATTTTAATCGATACATTTCATCAAATCTTGATATGTCAGAATCTTTTATCGTAAATTTATCGTCAACTTGCAGATAAGTAGTAAGAGCAACGTGTCGATCAATTGTTTCAATGAAAATTTTATTTCCATTATTTGGATCTATTTCGAAGACATCTACTAAATCAGGTTTACTTAAAATTTCATAATTTTCTTCTTTATGCATTTTTAGTATATTATCTCTCCAATAGGAATAGCTTCCTCCAATTCTTTGATTTGTATGTTTATGTCTAATATTCATGGCTTCTAAAATTTTAATTCTATCTCGAACCCGCAATTTAGCAAAATACATGTTAGCAGTAGTACTAACTAATTAAGCGGTATTTACTTTTATCAAATTTAGGTTCTTTCTTAAGAATTGTATTAGTTTTCGGTGGATTAAATTTTGTATAGTATTTTTTTCTATTTTCATCGTGATATTCTATAATGAAGACAGTATTTTTAAGGTCATTATTAAACTTAACAGAAAATTCATCTAATGATTCTTTTGCTGTCAGATTCCTGCCAAAATTGTATTTTACTTTAATAATTTTTGGCTTGTCTATTGTTAAAGGTTCGAGTGAACTTGTTTCATTTTGAAATTTGAGAAAATATTTGTTTTCTACATACATATTCACATCATATGCGTTATTTATTGAATTGTTGCGTATAACAAAATCATAGGTATGTTCAAATTCGTAATGATATAAACCATTTTCTTCATGCAAATATTGTCCTTCACTATTTTGTGGACTAAGACCAGGCGCCAACATTAATGGACCTCGATTACTTCTTGTTTGCTGTAGCTCAACCTCTACTATTGGTCTTACACTTTCACCAAATACTTTAATTGCTAAAAAACACAATAGCCCAATTGTAGAAACTGAAAGAAGTATAACGGGTTCAAAACTCCAGTTATCGTTTATTGCCCAAATAAGTCCTCCTATAATTCCAATTATTGATACAAGTAAAGTATAAGTTTCTTCAAAAATTCTCTTCATTATGGTTTTTAAGTATTACTGCTAACGTTCCGGCGCTTGGCGAGGTTGCGAACTTCGGAACTGATTATTTTCTGTTAAAGATAAAATTTGTTGCGAAATGTAAACGTGTATTTACTACAAAATTCGCAATCTTCCAAACGCCTGTTATACGGCGTTTTTTACCTTTTTGTTTAATAGTTCGAGTAATTTCTGCTGTTTGATATTTAAAAAATCGGTTTGTATAGAATATTGAGAGTTAGCAATTGGTTTACTTATTTTATTTAGAAATTTATAGTACCACGTTTTGGTATATCTTTCTGTTGGTTTTTTCAGTTCAATAAATATTTGTCGATTTGTTTTAATTCCTCGATGATAATTATTAACGATGAAAAATGATTTGATGTTATCAATTTGAATGGTTTTAGATGAAGTTAAAACATTATGAACTATTATTTGACTATTTGTAATTGTCAAAAGCGGTTTTTTTCTTGTCAACAATAAAATAGACAAAATAATTCCAAATGAAAACAACAAAAAACCTAAAACTAAAATTACACTTTTAAAGATATTTTCTTCAAAATCAATCAATTTATCACCCAAAAATATTCCGCTAATAACAAATATTAAAGAAATTAAAAGTAGTAAAAATGAGGTTAATTTGTTTGAATAAAAGTTTTCTTCTTTCAATTGAATTTAATTTTAGTAATTTCTTTTAGTTAATTGTATTTCCTCCGGTTTTCCTAAAATGCCGTATAACTTGTTTATATATGCAATATAAACATTTGTAAATACTTATAAACGTTTACAATTAATTTTCTTTAAACTAGATATTAAACTTTCTAATTCAGATAGTGGTATATTAGTAACAGTTTCTAAAACTGTATCATCATCAAACTTAATTACTAAAACACCTAACGGTAAAGCTATTGATAAGACGGTTATTAAATACAATAGTACTATCCCTAATAAAGGACTTTTCTTTACTCTCAATATTAATTGATTCTGTTTAAATCTCAATTTTATCAATCTCTTTCATCAGTCTGTCCGTTTCTGAAAGTGCTACAATGATTTTTTGATAGTGTAAAATATCGTCAAACTCCAATCTGCGTTCTTTACGGTCTTTTAG
>CANRKI010000229.1 GCA_947631175.1 uncultured Flavobacterium sp. | reverse complement strand
GGTAATTACTTTATTATCTGCATCTATCTGATAAAAACTTTTCATATTATTTATAATTGCTGGTGGTTTTACCTCTTTGCTATTAAATTTAACTGTTCCAAATTCTGTTTGAGTTATTTCTGTATTTTCTAAAACGATTACGGCATCGTGAAGTCGTACATATTTTACAATGTTATTAGCGTTTACAAATTCGTTGATATAGTGAGCTTCATATTTAGTTAAATCTCTAAACATTTGCCCTTTATTATTAAAGCGTTCGTCTGTTATAACCTCTTTTACACGATTTTTGTAAATACATCTCAATTCATTACGTACGCTTTCAATTGAAGCACCTTCTACCTTATTATGAATGTTTATTAGTTTATTAAATGCTCGTTTGTCTATTAAACTATAAACATCAATTTCTCGATTAATACCTAACTCTAAATCAATAAAAGTTGGATACGCTCTGTAAATATCAAATTCTTTTAATTTCAAAGATGGTGGTAACATTCCACGTAAAGGACGTGATAAAGATGTTATTGGGTTATATTCCCGATTTTCATCAATTTTTACGTTAAAAATTACGTCCATATTTTCAGGATCGTACAAGCCTTTAAACTTTAGTAGCATAAACAAAACGTACTTTTCCCAATTGCTTTTTGAAAATGGATTGTATCTTTTATCCTCATCTACCTTTTTATATAATTGATGTAATAATTCTAAATCATGTTTAAAATACTTTTCATCCAGCTTTTTACCGTTTTTATAACTATTTAGGTACTTGAAGTAATCATTCTCTCTTAATGGATTTGAGCTTATAAATTTAAAATGCTCTATAAATACATTATCTAAAGGTGTACATTTACCTTCACTTTTATCAATAGCATCATTTATTGTAAAAATGTGCTTTGTGCTTTTTAAGGCTTGCTTTATTCGTGAAGTAAAGTCTGTTTGCCATTCTGTTATAAAATCCGTATATTTACTCATATTCTCAGCTACAAGAATATTAGAGCTATTTGTGTTTTGTGTACTCATAGCTCTATTTTTTTTGGATTAAACTTTGTTCTAACTCAGACTTCTTAAAGTAGCGTTTGCCACCAATACCGTGTGAAGTGATTTTGCCTTTCTTTTCGTACCTCCAAAGCGTGGCAGTCGTAATTTTTAAAAACTGCATTGCTTCTGTACGAGTCAAAAGTTCGTCTTGCTCGGTTTCCTGACGTTGGGGTGTCTGATTAATTAATAGCTCTGCTGTTCTTTGAGCTATTCTTTCAATAAGAGTGTCCGCGTTGATTGGACTAAATACTAAATCGTGCATAATTTTTGATTTTATCATGCAACAAACTAAATGAGGTATTTTGAAGGGTATTTTATAGGTAAATACCTCTTACTACCTGTATTAAGAGGTATATTTACTAATCAGATATTGTTTTATTTTTTCGTTATTATTAGATAATTCAATTATTTTAGTTTTCCAATCTTTACCAAACTTAATATTTAGCTCTTTTTCGTCATCTATATTAATTTCTTTAAATTCTCTGTAAAAGCTTTGACCGTCTTTACCAGTTTCTTTTTTTCTTATTTCTTCAATCTCTTTTCTAATAAATGCTCCTTCATGATTTGTTGGAGGTTTTTCTCCATTTACTTCTAATTCAAACCAATATAGTAAAGCAAACCATTTTTCAGGTGTTTTTTTAATCTTAACTATATTTTTACTATTTGTAGATTCAATTAACTTTTCAGTTTTAATGTGTTGATTTTTTGTGTCTAAATATTTACTCAAATAATTATCTAAATACATTTTAGCTTTTGCATAATTATCGTCAAACTCTTTTTTGTTGAAATTATTATTAAAAAATCCATTTGTATATGCAGTATCATTTTGCTTATCATTTATAATAACTTCAATTATTTTATTTTTTATTGGTTCGTAATTAATATTTTGTATTTCTGAAATTAAACCTTTTCCAAATTCTTCTGCTTGTTGTCGTAAACTATCTGCTGAACTATCAAAACCTTTCATCTCTTTGAAACGATTATAAATATCTTCAATAGCTCTAAATTGTTTATAAATATTTGTTTCTTCTATTTGATGAATGTAACATTCTTTAGGAAGTTTATTTTTATTAGACAATTCATTAAATTCTATTTCTTTCTTTTTTAATAAAGTTTCAGTTAGTGTAGTTTTTTTATCTTGAATAATCCCATTTTGTATTAAGATATACTCATCTAATTTCTTTTTAGTAAACAAACCTATCCAATATTTATCTAAATCGGGTTTTGTTGAAGTACGTGAAAATTCTTCTTCAAAAGCTAACATAAAATCGTCATCATCTTCAAAAGATTTTGCTAATCTAAGAGATTTACCAAATGGTTGTAATTTTTTATATTCTTCATTAAACTCCTCTTTAATGGTTAACATATCTAAGTGAAAATTATCATTTTTCATAAATTTTGTGTATATTTTGGCTATCTTAAATTTTTAAAATAATTATTTGTTTCAATTGCTAAATCTTTGTTTGATTTACCTATGTAGGCTAAAAACATCGCTTCGCTACTGTGTCCTGTGGTATTAATTAAATAGGTAGTAGGTATTTTTCCGTAAAAATTAGTAGCAAAAGAACGTCTACCAATATGTGAGGTTACAAGTTCGTGTTTAGGAAACTCTCCCGATACTTTTCTATATTCTTTACTTTTTGGTGCTGTTTCTACTTTTTTACTTCCATTTACCTTTTGAGTAAGCTTTGCACGTTCACAAAC
>CANRKI010000228.1 GCA_947631175.1 uncultured Flavobacterium sp. | reverse complement strand
GTTGTAAACTCGAAGATATTATTCACGCATCTGGTAAAACAGGTTTTGGTGTTGATAAAATTTTAGAAGCTGTAATTGATCGTATTCCGTCTCCAAAGGGAGATCCGAACGAGCCGCTACAAGCGTTAATTTTTGACTCGGTGTATAACCCATTCCGTGGAATTGAGGTAATTTTCCGTGTTATTAATGGTGAGATTAAAAAGAATCAGAAAATTAAATTCATGGCTACAGGCAATGAATATTATGCTGATGAAATTGGTACATTAAAATTAACCCAAGCGCCAAAACAAGTAATTTCGACTGGTGATGTTGGTTACTTAATTTCGGGGATTAAAGAAGCAAAAGAAGTAAAAGTTGGAGATACGATTACCGATGCGGTAACACCAACTAAAAATATGATTACCGGTTTTGAGGACGTAAAACCAATGGTATTTGCTGGTATTTACCCAGTGGATACGGAAGATTATGAGGATTTACGTGCTTCAATGGAGAAGTTACAGTTAAACGATGCTTCGTTAGTATTCTCGGCAGAGAGTTCGGCTGCTTTAGGATTTGGTTTCCGTTGTGGTTTCTTAGGAATGTTACACATGGAAATTATTCAAGAGCGTTTAGAGCGTGAGTTTAACATGACGGTTATTACTACGGTTCCAAACGTGTCGTACTTTGCGTACACGAAAAAGAACCCAGAAACTGCATTTATTGTTAACAACCCATCAGACTTACCAGAACCATCTAAATTAGACCGTGTTGAGGAGCCATTTATTAAGGCTACTATTATTACTAAGGCTGATTTTGTGGGGCAAGTAATGAGTTTATGTATTGAAAAACGTGGTCAAATTACAAATCAAACATATTTAACTCCAGAACGTGTGGAGTTAAACTTTGATATGCCTTTGGCAGAAATTGTATTTGACTTTTATGATCGTTTAAAAACGGTTTCTAAAGGATATGCCTCTTTTGATTACCACCCAATTGGAATGCGTCAATCTAAATTAGTACGTTTAGATGTTTTATTAAACGGACAAAATGTGGATGCTTTATCGGCACTTATTCACGAAGATAACGCGTACACAATTGGTAAAAAAATGTGCGAAAAGTTACGTGAGTTAATCCCACGCCAACAATTCGACATTCCAATTCAGGCTGCAATTGGGGCAAAAGTAATTGCTCGTGAAACAATTAAGGCTTTACGTAAAGACGTAACTGCTAAATGTTACGGTGGAGATATTTCGCGTAAACGTAAATTATTAGAAAAACAAAAAGCTGGTAAAAAACGTATGCGTCAAGTGGGTAACGTAGAGATTCCACAATCGGCGTTTATGGCTGTACTTAAATTGAATGACTAAGCTTAGGCTTACATAATATTTATCTGTTTAAAAAGAGTTCAGAATTTTTCTGGACTCTTTTTTTGTTAAATAAAGTTAATTTATGTATTTTTGTTCAAAATATTAACACAAAAAAACAAAATGAAAAAATTACTACTAATTTCGTTATTGTCTGTTGGATTATTTAGCTGTTCAAGCGATGATGATAATGCAACTCCAGCATCTTTAAATGGTAAATGGGCAATGGAAAAATCATATATCATTTTTAATAATGAAATAATTAACGATCAAACAGAAATCCATGTTCATAACTGTAGTAGTTCTAAAGACTATATTCAATTTAACGAGAATACTACTACTGGTCTAGAAAGAGAATATTATGAATCTTGCAACTCATACGATGACGATTTTACCTATACTGTTAATGGTAATAATGTTATGATGAATTTTGATGAATACGAATGGGATGCAACTATTTACGAAATAACAAATGAAGTTTTAAAACTTCAAGATAATACAGCTAGTGGATTTGGTAGAATTTTCGAATACAAAAAAATAAACTAGTTTTAAAATACACATAAAGTATTAAATAGCTCAGAAATATTTGAGCTATTTTTTATGATTCCTAATGTTGTTAAATAGCTTAAAAAAAATTACTTTTAATTTTTTAAAAGATATCAGCAGGCTATGAAAAACATTTTCAAACTATTTATATTATTAATTGCTCCGTTTTTACTTATTAGTTGTGAAGACGAAGATGATAACTATGATATTAATTATACATTAATATTAGGAAAATGGATTCCGTACGAAGCACAAGAACGTAGAACAAATGTTTACGATTGGGATTATAGCTGTGGCGACGAATATTTAATGATTACCGATAATACAGCAGGCGAATACAGTTTACATTTTGAAAACTGTAGTATTTACAACAACAATCCATTTACATATCGCATGGAAAATGGTTATTTGTATATTTTAGAAGCAGGTTCTACACAAGAATATAGACGTCAAATTTTAACTTTAACAGCGACGGAATTGGTATTAACAGATCCAGACGATTGGAGAGAGAATTACATAAAATTTAGAAAATAAAAAATCCGCTTAATGGACTGGACCCAAAAATTTGGACAGATTAAAAATTAATTAATATAAAAATGAGTTCGAAATTGTATCGGACTCATTTTATTTAAGTTCGATTTAATTCTCTCATTATTGTAATAGTAAATGTATTGTTTTATTTCTTTTTTCAATTCTTCGATAGAGTTGAATTTTTGTAAATAAAACAGTTCCGATTTTAATATTCCAAAGAAATTCTCAATTATTGCATTATCCAAGCAATTTCCTTTTCTACTCATACTTTGTACAATTCCTTTTTGCTTTAATAAAGCTTGATATTGTTTCATTTGATATTG
>CANRKI010000227.1 GCA_947631175.1 uncultured Flavobacterium sp. | reverse complement strand
GAAAAACGCATCAATGCAACTCCTGAATGAATGTTTTGATTATGCAAATAAGTACCTAAAGTAGATACATTAGTTGCATTTGTAACTGAAGCAACTAAGTACAAATCTTTATTAATAAATTTTAGCCTATTTATTTTAAATGTATTTTCGGTTAAGTAACCTTGTCCATATAAATACGTACTCCAAACCATATTTAAAGGATTATCAAGATCATATTTTGTTAAAAAGCCTATCTGTTCAGATATTGAAGGATTAGTGTTAAGATATTGAAAATCTTGAAAGGCACCTTCTGTATAATAGAAACTTTCGTTTACAGGATTACCAGTAAATAATTGGCTGTAAGTCACCGCCCCTAAAACATATATACCAGTATCATCCACAGCCAAACCAAAATAACCGACAGAAAATGCAGTTGGGTCAGAAATATTAATTGAATTTGTGAGCACACCATTAGCCGCGCTTATAATAAATAA
The DNA here is from genome assembly GCA_947631175.1 of uncultured Flavobacterium sp. Classification (GTDB taxonomy): domain Bacteria; phylum Bacteroidota; class Bacteroidia; order Flavobacteriales; family Flavobacteriaceae; genus Flavobacterium. The sequence goes on along the minus strand of CANRKI010000227.1, from coordinate 2,292 downwards.
TTTACCTGGAGTCACTGTATTATTGTTAGCATTATATAAATGATGTTGTACTCCATATAGATTTCCATTATAATAAGTAAGCAAATCAACTTCAATATCAGTTACCAATGAATTATAGGCCAAAGTTCCATTTTCATTTATCTTACCAATTCTATTAGCGTTAAAAAAATAAATATTATTGTCAGATCCTTTTATAAAATTAAAAATCGGAATTACTGGATCAGTAATAGATGTTTTAGCAATGGTATGAACCTCTGAAATACTGAAATCATTATTTGTACGAATGCTTATATAACCTGTTTGCTCTAACCATTGAGCTTGTAAACTAGTATCAGTAATTAAGCCCGGATAAACACCCGGGCTGTAATTTTGTACTTTTGCAATTAATAAATACTCTTCATTAGGTAGAGGAAACGCATCGGTTACCTCTACACCTAACGGACTCCAATATTCTAGCGAATACGGAAAGGTTTCTGACTGTGCAAATAATGGTACAGTTAAAAGGTTAAAAAGTAAAATAAAAAAGTACTTCATAAAATATTTTCCTATAATTTTGTTGTAATTAATGTTAATTTTTGTAAACAAATGTTTTTTTTTATTAAAAAAAACATTTATTAAAAAATATCAAAGCAAACATGCAAAAAGATGGAGTGAATGCACGTATTCACGTGGTAGTTTCTAGATATGAAAAACATAGATCTGCTAAGGACAAAGCTTCACTGTCTCCTATGAGTAAAGGGATGAAAAGTACTAGATTTTATAATTCTCAAGTTGGCTTTTCTCGTGATGCAATGAGTGAAAAAGCAGAACTTCAATTTGATCAGATGTTTGCTTATGAGCGTACTCAAAATGAAAGTTATGAAGAGTTCAAAAATCAGAAAAATCGAGAGTAAGAAAATTACAATTCAAAATCTAGCATACGTTTTGAATTAGAAAGGTATACGAAAAATACTGTAGTTAAATATCTTAGAGAGTAATCATGTTGTTGATCGGTCTATTCCAAATTCATTAATTGACTTAAAAAGTAAATTGGAGTTTCAAATTAAAAAAGACTCTGGTCTACATGATGTATTACATCCAACACGTCAGATTACTGGTGAATACTCGAAATTGATAGATTACACAGATAAAGGTATCGTTACAGGTTATTAATTGGAATGGATATGCAAACAAAAAGTTATGTTATTAAAGTAAGTTTTTATTTAACCGTTAGTTTTATGCTTGTAGTTAACGTGCCTGTGATTTGCGTAAGTTGCGAAATTTAAATCCAAAACTTCAAATTCAAAAACCAACTTAAGCAAAAGGCAACTAATTGGATAAATTTAAACAAATTATTCAATTAATAAGCTTTTGCGGTATTTCTCCTAAAACTTTAATGTAAGCCTCACCCCAACATTAAGCATTACAAGCTATCAAAAGGCTTACAATCACTTGCGTAAAATACAAAAAAGCTATCCAAACCTATTTTACCATTGGGGTATTATAGGACTAGAATAACTGTGAATATTTAAGTTTGAATAACAAACTGATGTATGTATCAAGAGCCGTACGAGGGGAGACTTTCACCTACGGTTCTGTGAGAAGCTTGGGCTGCAATGCCCTTACTTACTCGACCTTGTGTTAACTGCTGGCTCTTTTTTTTGAATAATATTTTAAAATTTCATAAATTATTTTGTCAAAGTTCGTTTCGTTTATTTTTATTTCAGCTTCTTTAAGCATTTCAATTATATAACTTCCACTTTCAGTTCGCCAAGAATTGTTGTTTATCTTATAATCGATTTTTTTAGAATTAATAGTTTCTATCGTAATTTTTTCCGAATAAAAATCTTTAAGTTCTATAATGAAGTTTTCAATTTTATTTTCTTTGATTTCGGGCCAATCATTTATAGCAAGTAAAAGTAATTCAGCTAAAATTTTAAATGAATGATTTTCATTATCAGTAAAAACTAATTCAGCAAGTTCATTAGTTGTTTTAATATTTTCCATTTAAATTTTATTACGTATTTTTTTCGAGCTTGCAGTTAACATTGTTATTTTACGAAATAAAACATGATGTAGTTTCGCTAAAAAAACAGCTACATCCGTATTGCGTAAAATTTACCGCGAATATACCTTTTTTTAAGAATATCTAATACTATATTAGGTTAAATTGTGCGAATAGCGAAGTAAATTAATAGTAATTCTAATAATTATGGAGTAGCTAACGAAACCATTATTCTCGTGCCCTCCGGGCAAGACGAAAGCTTAGTTATTGGCGGTAGTTCTTATTCTTTATCAAGTTGCCTTTGGAAT
>CANRKI010000226.1 GCA_947631175.1 uncultured Flavobacterium sp. | reverse complement strand
TACCTGACTTCTTTGATTATCCCTATAAAAGCTTAGTATTCAACCGATACAGCTTTTCCTGAAAACTTTAAAATAAAAAAGCATGTAGTTAAAAAAAACTCATGCTTTTCATAGAATTATTTACTCAAAATTTAACAAAGCAAAAAAAGGCCAAATATTGTAGGTTATTTTAAATTTTTCTGCCATACCTAAATAGCCATGATGATATGAGGCTGTAGGTCCTACAGTAACAGTCCCAATTTGAAAAGCTGGATATGAAGCATAATTATTTGTATCGATACAATTATTATTTATTAAATTTATAGGTCCTGCATAATAAGAAAGACCCGGTGAGCCAACTTCAAGTAATGATTCAACACGTAAATAATGCCAAATTAAATCTGAACTGCAATCGCCAAACGCGGCTGTGCCTAAACATGTTTGATTGCCATTCCAAGGGCTTGTCCAAACTGTTGATCCATCTAATGCAATAGCACCACCTGCAGGTATATCAAAAGGTAATGCCCAGCCTTCGCCACATGTAAAACCAGCTTTTGAAAAACCAATGTAGGTTTTTACATCATAAGAGAAATTAGGTATTCCTAATCCATTAGAGCTATTAGTAACAATAAGCTGCATTGCAAAAAGATGAACTTGAGAAAGTAACAATATACATAAAAATATTTTTTTCATAATTTACGGTTTAAAAGTTAAGTTTAGAAACTGTTAAGTTAATTGCCTTGTTAATAGGTTCAGTCGGATTTACATTTAATTGTTTAACTGTAACCTCTATTGGCGTGCCATTTTCTGCTAAAACAGCGATTACTTCATTTTTTAAAAAAGAAATGGTGAATTTTTCAAGTTCTTCTTTAGAATAGGTGTTTAGTTCATGTCTGAACTCTTCGCCTCCCATTCTTTGTAATTTTGCGAATAATGCTTGCTCATTCTCTGTTAATGAGGCATGTGCTTTTCTAGCATTTAAAGATTGAGTTTCTTTGTCTTGGATGTTATTTTCGGTATTGTCATTACAACTTATTAAAAGTAATGAACCCATAAACAATAGGAATAATGTATTTTTAATCATAATTTTTATTTTTTAATAAATTTAAAATTCTGTACTTGGTTCGCTGTTTTAATTTTTAAAACATACATACCATTAGCTAATTGATTTACATTTATTTGAGCATTTGAAACATCAGAAACTACTGGTTGTAAAACCAAACGCCCATTTACATCATAAATTTCTATTTGCTCAATCCTTGCATTTTCCGAATGATTTATAAATAAGATATCGGAAGTTGGGTTAGGGTAAATACTAAAACTATTATTTTCAAATGTTTGATTATTTAAAGGTGTTTTATTGTATTCTGCTACGCTAAAAACAGCCTGATTTCTATAATTTAAAATTAAATCACTTTGGGTTAAATAATTAGCTGAGGCATTTGGTGAAAATTCCCAAGTAAATACTTTTAAGGCTTGAGGTTCTGTAATTACCGAGTGATACCTACCCATATCACCATTGTTGCTTGCTATGATACCATACACCCGTTGACCTTGAGGAGTAAATTGTTGTATCATTACATTTTTTGTACCCAAAGTAGTATAGGGCGCATTTGCACTTAAATTTTCTGTTGGTGGAGTGCTTGTAGAAAGTCTAGTACTTAATACAATTTGGTTGGTTTCTGTAACCCCTTCGGCAAAACAGGGCACTAATATATGACTTTGATAGGTATTTGTGTCGAGTTCCCAAGAACTAAAATAATTGTTTTCTGGATGTAAATAGGTACCCATTAAACGTTCGCCATTACTATTAAAACGCATTAAAAACATTTTAGAAAATGGTGAATCGTTATTTTCTATATAAGCCCCAGGAGTGCTAATATTAGTAAGATGTGAACCAAAATACGCTATATATAAATCGTTATTAATCAATTTTAAAGAATTTCTGGGAACATTATTATTTAAAACATGTACCATACCCGCGCCTCCAATGTAGGTACTCCATAAAACTTCTTCAAAATTATTTAAATTGTATTTGGTTAAAAAACCAGCATTTATTAATTGAATAGATGGTACATAATTATTTACGCCTTGAAAAGGCTGAAAAGCCCCTGGTGTGTAATAAAAAGTAGTATTGGGTTCGTAACCAGTAACAGGTTGAACATAGGAAACAGTTCCAAAAACAAACACTCCGGTAGCGTCTGCTGCAATACCTAAATAATCTATAAGAGCAGCAGTAGGATCTGAAATAGCAGCACTGTTAGTAATTAGACCTGTACTAGCATTTATTTTTAACAATTTACCATAAACAATATCACCTTGAGTAGGAACGTCACGGAAATGATTTTCTAAACCATATAAAAAGCCGTCATAATAGGTTAAGCTGTTAATGTAGTATATATCTAAAGTTTGCTTGTAAGCCAATTCGCCAGTAGTACTTACTTTACCTATTTCGTTATGTAAATAAAAATAAATATTATTATCAGTTCCTTTAAAAAATTGATAGTTTGTTTGTAATGTATGATTACCTTGAGTAAAAAAGAGACTGTGTATAACAATGGGTGTAAAATCTGTGGTTGTATGTATGCTTATAAAACCTGTTTTGTTTTGCCAATCTTGTTGTGTTGCTGTATCTGTAAACAAGCCCGGATACGTTTCCGGACTGTAATTAGTAACTCTTGCTATTAGCATATATTCATCATTAGGCATCGGAAAAGCGTGTTTTATTTCAATCCCCAAAGGTTTCCAATAATCTAATTGATACGGAAAATTTGAAAATCATATCCGTGA
>CANRKI010000225.1 GCA_947631175.1 uncultured Flavobacterium sp. | reverse complement strand
TGATAGTTACATTATGTGTTTGAACTTCTTTTCGCAAAACTAGGCGTTATTCCTTGTTTGCGAGTGCAAAGATAGACCCTTTTTTTACCAACTTCCAAACTTATTTTCGCCTTTTTTGTAAAGTTTTTTTTAGTTCGCTTGTTTTCTGTAAGTTAACTTATCGTTATTTTTTTATTTTATGGTTTTAATGTAGGTTTATTTATGAAATGAAATGGTTTTGGATTAGTTAATGGTACTTTATTGTGACACGAAGCGCGTGAGGGATTGCAGCTTTGTTTGAGCACATTTTGGAACGTAGTGGAAAAATTGCGAGTGCGAAAAGCCCGACGCCACGGTTTATATAGAAAAAGGTTTGGGGAATTGGAGTGAGTTGGCTTGAAAAATATACTATTATATATGGTTGATGTAGTGGCGGCACGCCCAAATTAAAAAAGTCAGACTTTGCAGCCTAACTTTTTATGGTTATAGTTTTATGTTTTTTAGGAAGTGGTATAATGTTCTGACACCTGTTCCTGTTCCGCCATGACCTTTGTAATTTTCGGGAGCTTCGGTAAAAGCTGGTCCTGCGATATCTAAGTGAACAAATGGATATTTAGCAAAATGTTCTAAGAATTTTCCGGCAGTAATTGTTCCTGCGTTGCGACCTCCAATATTTTTTAAGTCGGCAACAGAGGATTTAATCTGTTCTTTATAATCGTCCCAAAGAGGTAATTGTACCAAACGCTCGTGCACGTAGTTACCAGAGTGGATTAATTGTTGGTTGATTGATTCGCTGGCATTACTCATCATACAAGTTGCGCGAGTTCCTGCTGCTACAAGAGCTGCTCCTGTAAGAGTTGCAGCGTTAATTATTATTTCGGGTTCGTATTGACTTGCGTACGAAATGGCATCGGCAAGAATCATTCGGCCTTCGGCATCAGTATTTAAAACCTCAACCGTTGTTCCGTCGTACATTTTAATGATATCTCCTGGTGCATAAGCGTTTTGTCCAGGACGGTTGTCTGTTGCTGGAATTAATGCAATAATATGTACGTTTAATTTGTTTAAAGCTGCAGCATAAATTGCTCCTGCCATACATGCTGCACCACCCATATCAGATTTCATCAGATCCATAGAACCTGCTGTTGGTTTTAAAGACAAACCACCAGTGTCATAAACAACACCTTTACCAACTAATACAATTGGTTTGCTGTTTATTGGATTTTCGGGTTTGTGCTCGATTATAGTGAACGTTGGTGGCTCGATAGATCCAAGGTTAACGGCTAAAAGTCCGCCCATTTTAAGATCTTGAATCGTTTTTTTATTTAAAACTTGTACGTTTAGGTGAGCTTCGTCGCCAATTTCTTGAATTTCGCGAGCAAGTTGTACCGCAGAAAGGTATGAAGAAGGTTCGTTAACCATATCGCGTGCCCAAATAACGGCTTGGATAACTTGATTCATTTCGTTTATTTCTTGAGCCGTTAGATCTGTTACCATATTAATAGCTTCTAACTGATACTCTTTTACATCGGCATCCGAAAAGTATTTTAAGAATTGGTAGTTTGATAAAGCTAATCCTTCGGCTAAGGCTAAGGCTTGTTCACCGTTACCAACCAAAGTAATTTCGGTTGTATTTTTGTCAAGTTTTTGTCGTACGTTGTATCCTGCAACACGTAGCTTTTCAAGATCCTTATTTTCTTTAATGAAAAAGAAAAACTGTGTTCCTATTTTTACAAATTCTTCGTTTGCCTCAGTATTGATAAAGTTTTGGTATACGGGCTGAATATAATCTGGTAAATTATTTGGCGCCGAAACATTTGGCTGAATTAAATAAATTACTGATTGTGTGTTATTTATTTCGTTTACTAATTGTAACATGTAATATTGGATTTTCGATATCAAAAATAAAAAACTGATTTTGTTTTTTAATCAAATTTTTAAAAATATTATATATTTTTTATTCTGTAATTATAGTTCGAAAGGTTAGGTTTATTCGTGGTGTATTGACCTTTGTCGTTAGTGGTAAGCGATGTAGCCAAAAATTTTGTGTTTCGCCTTTCATTACTAATAACGAGCCTGATTGTAAAATAATATCAACTTTTTCGTTTGTTTTTTTATGTTTGAAAGAAAAACTTCGGGTTGCACCTAAGCTTAAGGAAGCTATTGCTCCGTTTTTAAGTAATTGTTTTTCGTTATCGCTATGCCAAGCCATAGCTTCGCTTCCGTTGTGATATAAATTTAACAGACAAGAATTATACGTTTCTCCAGTTATTTTTTCGATCACTTTTTTGATTTCAAGTAATTGATCGGTAAACGGCTTTGCTGTTTTTTGGATATTAGAATAGGTATACTGAAACGGTTTTGTTCCGTACCATGCTACTTTGCGCTTGGTTGTAATGTGCTTACCAAAAATTAAAGCCTGATCGTTTTCCCACTCTACCTCAGTTAATAAATGTAAAAAATAATTATCAGCTTGTTCATTTGTAAAAGCAAAACCATAATAAATTGCTTCACCTTGATAGGGCAATATATTATGGTTTTGGATATTTTGATGAAATAAATCTAACATATTAAAATGAAGTTGAATGGTTAGCAGACAAATATTGGACTAATTAAATAAAACAAAGCTTCAGAATTAAATTCTGAAGCTTTGTTTAAAGTTATGCATTTACCCCTAAATGTACAAACTTAAAGTAACGTATTAACTTACCTTGTATGGAACAAATGTATAATTAGGTAAAGACAAAACACGTCACTAATTTATTTTTTAATAAAAAAACTCCAACACATAAATGTTAGAGTTTTTGAAGAACAATTAA
>CANRKI010000224.1 GCA_947631175.1 uncultured Flavobacterium sp. | reverse complement strand
TGTAAGGCTTTTACGGCTTGTTGGGCTTGGTCCATTTGCATGTTGTTACCAAATAAGCTGTTTGCTACTACTAATACAGCGACACCACATATGGCCCAAACGGTAAATTGTAGAACGCCTGCTAGTGAGTTTCCGATTATTTTTCCCATCATTAAATCGAATGGTTTTACAGAGGATATGATGATTTCGATGATTCGGTTTGTTTTTTCCTCGATAACTGATCGCATTACGTAGTTTCCGTAGATGATGATGAACATCATGATTAAATATCCGAAAAGAGAACCGATGGCAATTTTTATTTCGTTAATTCCTTTAAGTGTGTTTTCGCCCGAGAATTTTACGATACTGATTTCTGAATCGGCTTTTGCTTGATCAATTTTTAGGTAATCGATGTTTAATTTTTCGATGTTATTTTTAGTAACTACTTCGTTTATTTTACTTTCGATTGCAAAAATGTTTTCGAGAGACGGGCTATCTTCAGAAATATATTGTACAGCATCTGTGATTTGTTGAATGCTATCGACTTTTGGCACATAAATTAATGCTTTGTAGTTTTTTAAAGCAATGGATTTTGCCGAGTCAATTGGCATTTGACTTAGATTGATGTATTGGGTATGTTCTGTATTTTGAAATTGATTAGATAGGTAATTGTTTGCATCGTGTATGGCAATTTTTTTAATGTCAGTATCGTTCATTTGTGTTAAAAATGCGATTAAAGCTGTCATGGCAAAAATAAGTACAGGCCCTAAAATAGTCATTACAATGAATGATTTATTTCGGACTTTATTGATGAACTCTCTTTTAATAATTAAAGATAAATTACTCATGTTTAGAATTTATTAGGTGTTAAACCTTGAACTGATGAAATAAAGATGTCGTTAATACTTGGAATATTTTCAGTAAAATGAGTGATCATTCCGTTGTTAAGTAACACCTGAATTAGGTTGTTTGGCGTATCCTTATCGATGTGTATGTTAAACTGTAGCTCGTTGTTTAGCGATTTAAAGTTTGTTTGTTCTACTTTGTACTTAAGTGTTAAATCGTACATTAATTTTTCGATATTATCCGAAAGAATTCCGACTTGGTACGAGTTGTTACGATATTGTTTTTTAACATCAATTACCGCTCCCTCAATAATTTTATTTGATTTGTTGATTAAAGCGATATGGTCACACATTTCCTCAACGGATTCCATACGGTGAGTTGAGAAAATAATGGTGGTTCCTTTTTTGTTTAACTCTAAAATTTCGTCTTTGATTAAATTTGCATTAACCGGGTCGAAACCAGAGAAAGGTTCGTCGAGGATTAATAATTTTGGTTGGTGTAAAACGGTAACAATAAATTGTACTTTTTGCGCCATCCCTTTCGAAAGTTCTTGTAATTTTTTATCCCACCAACTTTCGATTTGAAACTTTTCGAACCAATATTTTAATTGTTTTTTAGCTTCGGCTTTATCCATTCCTTTAAGTTGAGCAAGATATAAGGCTTGTTCACCAACTTTCATTGATTTGTAAAGTCCACGCTCTTCGGGCATATAGCCAATGGTTTTAACGTGATGTGGTGACAAAGGTTCGCCATCTAAAATAACTTGACCTTGATCTGGATATGTAATTTGATTTATGATTCGGATTAATGAGGTTTTACCAGCACCGTTAGGTCCAAGTAAACCATATATACAACCTTTAGGGATATTTAAAGAAACGTTGTTTAAAGCGGTATAATCACCATATTTTTTAACTACGTTTTTTACTTCTAAAATAGTGTCCATTTTAAAACTTTTAAGATTACAAAGTTACTTTATAAGTCGGTATTACAACAATATTGTTACAAAAAAACCCAACTTATTGATTAAGTTGGGTTTTATAACATTATAATAGCTATGCTATTGGTATTTTTAATTTTTAAGAGAACATTTCTTTCACTTTTTCGAAGAAAGATTTATCGGATTTCGATGGATGTGGTTTAAAGTTATCATCTTCCATCATTTTCTCAAAAAATTGTTTTTGTTCTTTATTTAAAGTTTTAGGAGTCCAAACGTTTACGTGAACTAACATATCGCCAGAACCGTATCCGTTTAAAGAAGGAATTCCTTTTCCTTTTAAACGTAATATTTTACCAGATTGCACACCTGCATCAACTTTAATACGCACTTTACCAGTAACTGTATCAATTTCTTTAGATGCGCCTATGGCAGCCTCAGCAAAGGAAATGTATAAATCGAAATGAATATTTTCGCCTTCACGTTTTAAAGTTTCGTGTTCAACCTCTTCAATAACAACTAATAAGTCACCAGGAATTGAGTTTTTACCTGGAGCTTCGTTCCCTTTTCCAGAAACTTTTAATTGCATATCATTAGCAACACCAGCAGGAATTTTAATTGTTACTGTTTCTTCTTCAACAATTAATCCTTGCGCATCGGCATCGTTAGGTTTTGTTCCTATTACTTGACCCGAACCACTACACGAGTTACATGGTGCAGAGGTTTGCATGCGTCCTAAAATAGTTTGTTGGATGCGAGTTACTTGTCCGGAACCGTTACAAGTTGAACATGTTGTGTAGGTAACGCCAGGCGCTTGAACTTTACGTTTTACTTTCACCTTTTTCTCTACTCCAAGAGCAACATCCTCTAGTGTAAGTTTAACTTTTATACGCAAGTTAGATCCTTTTACGCGAGCTTGTCTGGCACCACCACCAAAGCCGCCTCCAAAACCGCCAAAGCCACCACCAAAAATATCTCCAAATTGACTGAAGATATCATCCATGTTCATGCCTTGACCACCACCAAAACCACCAGCGCCATCAAATGCAGCGTGACCGTATTGATCGTA
>CANRKI010000223.1 GCA_947631175.1 uncultured Flavobacterium sp. | reverse complement strand
GTTCATAAACAGAAAACAAATAATTAACCTCTATCAAAGTTTTATTTCCTTTTTTCTGTAAGTATGGTACAGATTCAGAGTTAGCGAACAGTCTTCTTATTGTTCTTTCACTTTTCCCTGTTTTTTTTACAGCATCTTTTACATCTATATAATTCATGAATACAGAAAGTTTAAACTATGACAAAAGTATGCCAAAATATAGAGATGGCATACTTTTGTCATATTACTTTTTCATGTATTTTTCTTCAAAAATCTGTTCAGATTTGTGTTTTAATGAACCAATAAGGTATGCCTTTAAATTTTTAATTTCATAGAGTACAGATTGAGCTTTTAAATCAACTAAAAAATCTAATAATTCTTCTTCTGAAAGATGATTGTATAAACTTTCAAATAAACTAAGATTGTTATTTAATTCTTTATCGGTAAACTCGTAATTGTACTTTAAATAATCTTCTATGTTTTTAGGAATAAACCAACGATTTGACATTTGTTTCATTGCTTTTTGTTTCTTCAATGACTCATCTTCAAATTGGGGTTGATGGATCGGGATAAAACGAATACCTGTAATTTTACGACCTGTTTTAATTGATTCATAATGGAAAGTATAAGGACTACATTTGTCAAGTTCTTTTTTTGCTGGCTCTATTACGTATCTAAAAAAATCATTTATTCTTTTATATTTTTCTGACACTTTAAATAGATCTTTTAAAGTATCGATAGAGTAATTAATAGGAGTTTTTTGATTAGATAGTAATTCATAAAAACGCATAGAATAAACGCTTTCAAATTCCATTGCTATTTTTAACTCATATTTTTTAAATCCTTTTGAAAAATCTAAAAAAGCTTCTACAATTTTTGGATTAATTCTAAAAGTAGCAGTTTGTTCATACTTTTCTATTTTAGGTTCCGAAATAAGTCTAATTAATTGCCAAGTAGTGTCATCTTCGTATTCAAATATTTTATTCTCTAATCGTATTAACGCTTCTTTAATTCTATGATGATTTTTATCGACCTCATTTACTAAAAACATTGAAACAGGTAATGTAACTATATTTACATCAAACAAATCTTTTTGAATAATAACTTTGTCATTAAGCTTATTACCAGTAGTGTATTTCTGAAAAACTTCAATCAATCTGTATAATATACGTTTTTCATAGACTGAATAATCATATTTAGCTGTAGTTAAAATATAAGACTGTAGGACTTCTTTATTATTGATCTTCATAGAGTAATAATTTTATTACGAGTTGATGAATACAAATATAATAAATAAAACGAGTTGTAAAAACGTAACTCGTCAAAAGTATTCAAAAACTCGTTTTTAACTTTTAAAAAAGTATTCAAAAACTCGTACTTAGACTTTTTTAAAACCTTGTAATATATATGATATACAAATATATATACGTTTTTTGTCGGAAGTCGATAAGTAATGTTAGATAAGCTATGTTTATTTAATACAAAAACATAGTAATTTTTTAGTTTTTAAGGGTGTGATTTTCTACGAAAAATCACTTTTGGGAGCTTGCGTGAAATGCAGTGTTTTCGTTGGAGTGAAAAACAAAAACAAATTGACGTGACTTTTTTATGCGCACCAGGGGGGCGGGCGATTTTTTAAAAACACAATAGGTTTTATCTATTAAATAGTTGATTGTTAGATTTTTAAATGTAATTTTGTCAGTCAATTAAATGTTTAACGTTTGATTTGAAAGCGAAACTATGACAAACGACTTCAAAAAGAAGTCGTTTTTTTGCGTTTTAAAAGACTTTACACTTTGTTATTATTATTTTACTTATTAAAATCAAAAAGACCTTTAAAAAGCTTTAAAAATATCGTAAATCAAATGTTTTACAATTTGTTTTTAGTTGATTTGATAAAAAATAAAGTTATCAGGCATTATTTTTTATCCAACAGCATTTTAGCTGGAGCTTCTTCCAAACAAATCAAAAGAAAACAAAGGTAAGTTTCGCAACACATAAATTTTAGCATAAAGACGTTTCACTTTTTATATAAAATTTAGTCTTGCTGCACTTATGGAAATGCTTTCTTTTTTTTCGTTTTTTCTTTTCTGAAAGGCATTTTTTTATCCTCCCTTATTTCTTAATTTTTTTCTTAAAATTTAATTTAGATGCAAGATATGGATTTGTGTTGACACTCAAATCACAATATTGCCTTTTCAGAAAAAAGGAAAGTAAAAATCGGAACTCTTTTTTACGTGAAATTTGATCGGAATAGTGAGTAGCAAGAGGGTGCTTATATCCTACGGAATATAAACACGTATTTGGTTGATTATCAGTGAATTTATTTTATAAAATAATTATTTTTGTTGTTGTTTTGCAATTATTTACATTTTAATTAGTTGTATTACAGTATTTTGAAGTGTGTTTAAAATAATTATTTGAATTTAAAATTTACTCTTTCTACACGATTTTAAATTGTGAAATTGAGATGGAAAAAATAGTATTCCGAATGAAAGTAGGAATAGCAAGCAGTAATCACGGAGACCGAGATTTGTTTTATATTCCTATGATTTACAAATGTTTACAAGTTAAAATACATACTTTATTTTAAATAAAGTATGTATTTAACGTATAAGTTGCTGATATTAAGTATAGTTAGCTTGTTTTTAAAAGGTATGTATTTTATAGAAATACTAAGTTGTATAAAATGAAATTTATCTAATCAAAAGAAAATATAACAAGGTGTTTTTTGTAACAAAAAAAGCTTAGAATAATGGCATAAAAAAACCTCCATTTGGAGGTTTTGTATTTCTATTTTACATAAAATCTGTTATAGCTTTTACTGAACCGAAGTTGTACGCTGTCTTTTATT
>CANRKI010000222.1 GCA_947631175.1 uncultured Flavobacterium sp. | reverse complement strand
ACTCACCTCTTTAATTGATCTTTTCGACTGTTCTTTAAGAATAGTCTTATCTTTATCTAATTTAATTAAAGATTCTTTGATTTTTTTTAGTTCACCTTCAGTCATTTGATATTCTTTATTAAAATATCCATGTACACTAAAATAATTAGAGATATTTAAAAAAATATTGTCCACATCTCTTAAAGCTGACTGCATTGCAATCTTAGGCGCATTTTTATAACTCTCTCGAATTACCATTTCCAAAGGAGTTGCTATTTGGCTTTCAAATGCTAAAGTCTGACTATCTTCTATTATTTCATTAATTTCAGAGGCTTCCCAGAAGCGCTTAGCCTTCGTACCATAGGTTTTTTTTGCAAAGTCTTGAACCCATTCCAATTCATCAAAACTTGGTTTTTGTTGATGCATGTTAATGTAATTTTGAAGCCTTGTTGATAAAAAAGCATCCTGAGCTGAAATACAATAAATATTGTTATGATGGACCTTATCTTTTAATAAATCGTTACACACAATATTTTTTGTAGTCTCTTGATCATCCCCATTTGCATTTTTTTGATCAAATTTATTAACTAATGCAAACAAGCGATCTTTTTCAATTTTTGGTAATTTTTCTAACTCTTCGCGTATATCTGCATCAGCCTGAGATTTAAGTTGTGTATAGTCCATTATAACCATTACGGCAGAACTTCTTTTCAACTGCTGCTCAAAAATATTTCTTAATTCAGGTATATTTGCCTCATTTGGCCCTGGGGTATCTAATAAAACGAGATTACCTAACTGATCTTCTTGCTTAGCTAATTCAGTAAATTCAATATCGATCCTTGGTAAAGAATTAATTTCTTTGTAAGCAGCAAAAGGGAATCCTAATTCAGGGTAGCTATCAGTAATAATTCTAGATAAACGAACTAGATCATTTAAGTTTGCCAAGAAGCTAAAAATTGCTTCCTCGCCTTTATATTGTTTTTTAAATTTATAACCTTGTTGTATATTTTGGATTAGTTCGACAATCTCTTTATAACTTTTTACTCTCTCATCTGTTTGAAATTTAGATAGTGTAATTTTTTTAAGGTTTGCAATATATTTATTAATGTCCTTTACATCACAAGTAAGAATCGGTTCTTTTTGATCTTTTTTATGTGCTATGAGTGTAGGTAACGCAGTCATAGGACGGTTTCTATTTGGTAAACCCTCTCGACCAACAATCGCATTAATAGTTGTAGACTTACCTGCTTTCATCGTACCAACAACAGCTAATACAACTTCGAAATTTTCGAGTTTTGTATATTCCCCTTGTAATACATTTTTCATTTCAGGTACTGTCTTGTTATCAAATACACGAGGCTTCTCGGCATTATGCTGTGGGACTAAATCATTCTGCTCTAAATTTAGTAATAATTGCTGTTGATTAAATAAAACCTTTTGAAGTTGCTTTTTTAAGCCAACCAATAAATTTTCATTTGATATCTTTTGATTCATAAGATCACCCTAATAGACCACATTCCAATTTTTTAAAATATTATTAAGTTAATAAAATTAAATATTTTATATCATTTGATATTTATACCTAAGCAATCTTTACTACAGGATAAAATGGCTTACCCCATGTTTTATCATGAGAATGATTTAACATCACTTTCAACATTTCAGGAATTAATGTCGCTAGAATATTGCAGGCATCTTTAAGTTGAGCACGATTCACTGTACTATTAAAAGTTGCTCCGCCATGAATAATTTGATTACGTAAAGTATATAGATGATTAAAAACAGCAATGAGTATTTCCGGAGTATCTTTTTGGCTTAAAGCACTTAATGCCTTTTTCTTGTTTCGTTCAAAACTTTCGACCCAAATCTGTTCTGTGATTAAACCATTGTGATAATCCCAAAAAGGCTGAAAGGTAAATTTATTATTTAACAAAATACGGATGCTACCTGAGAAGGTATTCCAAACTGAATAATAAATTTTCTGTTCTTTATCTAAATAACAAATCCGATAGATAAATTGTACAAATGCCCCCTTATCCGCACTGCGTAAATCTGCACCTAAATCTTTCGCATAAACAGCATTAAAACCAATCCACAGAAAAATAAACTGTGAATCAAAGTCCTGTTCTTGTTTGGCCTGTTCTGCTCGCTGTAACCAG
Source organism: uncultured Flavobacterium sp. (assembly GCA_947631175.1). GTDB lineage: Bacteria > Bacteroidota > Bacteroidia > Flavobacteriales > Flavobacteriaceae > Flavobacterium. The sequence continues at coordinate 741 of CANRKI010000222.1, read as the reverse complement.
CTTAATGAACGATGGATACGTAAACGAAAATCTTCATTAAAGTGTTCACGGTTTTGTTTAAAGGTTTGTTGGATATCTGAAGGCATGTTTGTTTCTCAAAGCAAAATGAAAGTGAAAATAGGTTGCTTACCCTACAGTAAACAACCACAATCTATTGAATTAAATACTTAATTGAATGATACGATTGTTATTGGTCTGCTGGCGATGAACATCATCCAAACTCTGCGCTGTACATATTTCAATTTCATTTGGTGAAAGTACTTTAGCAAATACCTTATGACCTTGCACATTACCAGATAATCGTAAATTTTGTTCAAACACACCTTTATCACCACGCTTAACTTGATTTTCAAGCGCTGCGCTAGATGAAGTTGTATAACCCATAACCAACACGCCATTGAGTGGCTTACCGAGTTCCGCCCACTCCTGATAAGTCTGTCCACGATGAATTGCCACTTGCAAAGTATCTCGTCTAAATGCACCAATAAAGTATTGGAATGGACTATCGGTATTATCCTCCGCAGCATGGTTGACAACTTTTAGTGTTTCCCCTGGACACAAACGTAACAACCCCAACGCCACACCTGTTTTTGCTGTTGGTGCATAAGCATTTTTAGGATCAGCATCTAAAGGTAAATGAATTTCCAGATCAGGTAATTCTTCAAAAATCTCTGCTAAATCTGCCAATAACAATTGATGTAAGGCTTTAGATTTCTCATCATCCAAACGTCCTAACAGGCC
>CANRKI010000221.1 GCA_947631175.1 uncultured Flavobacterium sp. | reverse complement strand
GTTGCGAAGTTTACGAAATAGTTATTAAAGAAGACGGTGCAGAAACATACAAATATTTAGGAAACAGATCTGGATATTGTTCACAATACGATGATTTAGAAGGTTTTTATTATTATGACGTAAATTGCGATTAATCTTAATTTAGTAAAACTTAGAAATCCTCCAAAAGGCAAATGCTTCATGGAGGATTTTTTTGTGTTCTAAAGTTTTTTAAAATAAAAAATGAGTCCGTAAATGCCCACGGACCCATTTAACAAAGTAAATCTAAATACTTATAAAAAAAATGCTATTGTGTTTTTAATTGCAAAGTAATTTTTGCAACTAAAATTTTTTAATTTTTAAGATTATAATTCTTGAACAATAAATTCGGATCTACGATTTTCTTCGTGTTCAGCATCCGAACATTTCACACCGTTTTTACAATCGTTAATTAATTGTGTTTCTCCGAATCCTTTGTAAGTAATGCGATTTGCAGCAATACCTTGAGCTATAATCCAATTTGCTGTTGATTTGGCTCTACGTTGAGATAGTTTTAAATTGTAGCTATCAGAACCTCGACTATCTGTATGAGAACGTACATCAATTTTCATATCTGGATATTCGTTTAATACTTCAACAATTTTAGCTAATTCAATTGCTGCGTCCGGACGAATATTATCTTTATCTAAATCAAAATAAATCGGATTTAAATCAAACACTTTAAATAAATCGTCTTGAGGTTTTACTTCAATCTTTTTAGGATTTAACGCCACTGTAACTTCTGTAATTCCGTTTTCGTTATTTAAAGTAACAACTTTTTCTGAAACCAAATAATTTTCGGCAGCCACACGTAAACGATAATTTGACTCACAATCAAACGGCATATCGAAATGATATTTTTGATCTGCGTTTAAATTTTTTGTGTGCGCTTTGCTACTAAAATCCAATTCAAATAAATTTAAATCGGCGTTGTTAATGATTTCATTAGATTTGGCATCGACAACCTTAACGAATAGCTTTTGAAGACAATCTAAAGTTAATTCTTTGTTTTGTACAAAAGCATATAAATCGTCTTTACCTACACCACCATTTCTGTTACTCGAGAAAAAACCTGTTTTGGCATTAGGTAAAATTGCATAAGCAAAATCATCAGCCTCGCTATTTACTGGAGCTCCAATGTTTTGAGGTTCGGTAAAAGAACCGTCTAATTTAAATTTGGTAACATAAACATCTAAACCACCTAAACCTTGACGAGCATCTGTTGCAAAATACAATTCGTTATTTGGTGTTATAAACGGAAATGTTTCGCGACCAGAAGTGTTGATTTTTGGACCTAAATTAACTGGTTTACCAAAACTTTTTTCATGGATAGCTACTTTCCAAATATCAGAACTTCCAAATCCTCCTGGACGATCTGATACAAAATACATGGTATCTTCGCTATCATTTAAAACCGGATGCGCTGTACTGAATTGATTGCTGTTAAAAGGCAATTCAGTAACATTAGTCCATTTCTCGTTTATTTTTTCAGCTTTATAAATTTTTAATAAAGTTGTTTTTTCTTCGTCAAAACCACGTTCCTTTTTTAAATAATTATTACGTGTAAAATACATGGTTTTACCGTCTTTTGTAATTATTGGAGTTGACTCGTTAAACTTAGACGTAATTTTTTTGCTAAGTAATTTAGGCGCGGCTAAAGTTCCATCTTGTTGAATATCGGCTGCATAAACTTTAGTAAAAGCATCTCCTGTCCAAGTAAAAACACGTTTTGAAAAATTTCCTGTATCACGTGCAGTTGCAAATAAAACTTGGTTGTTATAGAAACTGGTTCCGTAGTCAGAATACGGTGAGTTTATTTTTGCATCTTGAATTGTGTATCTACCTGAATTTTTTTCGATTTCTTTTTTTAATTCTTTTTCAGATTTTATAAACTGAACCAAAGTTGAATTTTGATTTTGTTTTGCAAACTCTTTAAAATAAGAATTAGCTTTATCGTGCTCACCTGAACTTTGTAATGTTTGTGCAAAACGATAATAATATTCGGTTGGAATATCGTTTTGAGAAAATTCATTAAACAAACGTTGGTACCAAGCGTTAGCTTGCTGATAATCACCATTAAAGTAATATGAATTCCCTATATTTTGCAACAACTGAGCATCTGTGAAACCACGTTTTACAACTTTCTCGTAAATTTGAATGGCGTCAAAATAAGCTAATTTTTCATAATTGCTCTGTGCACGTTTTAAACCCGTTTGAGCGTTAGAATTGGTATTTCCTAAAAATAAAGCCGATACCAAAAATGCGAATATTACTGATTTTTTCATATCTATTATTTTAGAAGAATCTTGGTGATGTTACACGTTTGTAACGATTTATTAAATCAAATCGAATAAATATTTCATGTGATCCTGAATTGTATTTTCCTAATTTAGAAGTATCTCCATCGTAAGCATAACCAATCATTAAACTGTTTGTTAATTGAAAACCAGCTAATGCACTCCAAGCAGCATCCCAGCGATAAGCAGCTCCTAAAGTTAATTTTTCACTAATTAAGAAGTTTGCAGAAACATCAGCTTGTAAGGGTGCGCCTTCTGTAGCTTTTAATAAAAAAGCAGGCTTGAATTTTAAATTAGGATTTACTTCAAATACGTATCCTCCAATCAAATAAAAATGCATTTTAGTTTGCATGGTTTGTGTCAAATGATTGCTGAAACGATGCGTTGATAAAAAGTTAGGAACAGATAAACCTAAATAACTTTTTTGATTGTGAAAATATACTCCGGCACCAACATTAGGCGTAAATTCATTTGAGATATCTTGTTGCATATTTGGATCGTTAGGATCATATAAATTTAAATTACTGTAGGCAACGTCTAATAAATTCATAGATCCTTTAATTCCAAAAGACAATTTGTCATCGTAG
>CANRKI010000220.1 GCA_947631175.1 uncultured Flavobacterium sp. | reverse complement strand
CTCCAAGTCCATGCACGGCTTGTTAATTCAAATCGGTTCAATCTATCGTTCCATTCAACCAATGAACCTTCGGAGTTGATTTTCAAAATTTTAGTTTTTGCTTTCATTGTCGTATTTTTTATAAAGTTGCTAAAAATTCGTTAACTGATTCTTGTGTGTATTTTTTTGAAAAATGTTCTTTGCGGAATTTGACACTTACAACCCCATCAGGAGTAAGTAATGTAACTGTTGATTTAACTTTGATTGGTGCTAAAATGTCGGCTGACGCCTCTTTGTTAGCGTTTAATTTTGCTTTACTTGCTTCTGATTTTTGGTCTGATTTCACTTCTTCTTTCAAAAAGAATAGTTTCCACTCTTTTTCAAGTTCTTTGTTTCCAGCAAGTATTTCGCTAGCAATACGGTTGTGATATTCGCAACGTTGTTCAGCAGCAGCCCAACCAATGTATTGTGGATCGTAACTTTCTACAGTTCTAATTACTAACATAGCGTTGTAGTTTTCTTTTGCGTTTTCGATTTGTTTTGCTGTGTATTCCATCGTTGTATGTTTTATTGTTATTTGATGAAGTAAAAATACAACGTATTTTTCTATTACGCAAGTATTTTTGTAATTATTTTCAAAATATTTCTAATTATTTTTAAGTTAATAACAAAAACGGGCGGTAACACGTGATATACAAAAGAGGCGGTTCTGTACTCCGTATCAACTTTAGTGCTAATAATCCCTTCCCTCGCCAATGCTCCGCCCGTTAGGCGAAATACTAATCCCACCGAAAAGGATTGAGCGTTGTAGTTTCTTTCCAAAATCCGTAAAAGCCAAACATTAAAATACCTACAATTAGTATAATAATGAGTGCTACGTAACTAAGTGGATTATATGGATTAAATCTGTGTGCGTTAAAATAACCACGACCTAATCGTTTCAATCCTTTTTTGTGTCTTTCTTCGTTTGATACCGTTTGCACAATGCGTAGGTATTTTAATGTTTTTCTAAAATCCATAATAAGTACTTCGCCTAACAGCGTATGTACAAGATACGCCTACAAGCATTTGTTTATAACTTTAAATTTATCGTTTAGCGTACCTCGTATATACGCAAAACGTTATATGAAAGCGCTACCGACCCTCATAAAATTGACAGTATTTTCTAATGTGTTCAAAGTCTTTATGAACAGGAGCGCCACTTTCTGAATGTTTGCAGTTGTTTATATCCCAAGTTTGTAAAAATTGAGGTTCGTTTTCCATTCCGTTACTATCTTTAATAATACACTTATGCTTACAAGATAAACAGCTTTTAAACTTGGGATTTTTCCAACACTTACAATTTTCATCGTGGCTAATAGCTTGTTGTTTTTTCCAAAAACCTCTTCCACATTCTGAATAATATCGTATTACTTTTTTTGCTATCATTTTAAATTCTTTTTAATAAACCGTGCCTTCATATAACGCGGGTTTTGTGCTATTGGCGTTTTCGTTTTTTAATTCATCATTTGTATTCATATCAATTTTTGTTTTTCAATTTAATATTTGCGGTTTAAGTCACCAACGTACACAAAGCCCCCGAACATTGTGCGAAATTATTTATCAAAGTTTTAGATATTTACCATAGACATAAAATGCTAAATTTTGTAAATGAGCTACATCTTTAATTTCTATATCAAGATGAGTAAATACCCACTTACCATTTATTTTGTCGTGTAATATTGGGAAATTAAATTCATCGTGAAAATAAACCATTGTTTCATTATTCCTTTTAAAACCAAATTCAGACAATATACTTACACACAAATAAATAGGCATTACATTTTCAAAATTGTTTAATATAATTACAGTGTGGTCATTTATTTTTCAAACTCTATATCATTAATATATATGTTACTTACTCTAACTATATCGTGGTTTATTATAAACAAATTACCTTTCCTAATGGAGTCAATATCTATCATATTTATATTATTTTATACTCATCAAAATCGCATATTGCTCTAACTTTTACAAATGCTCTTTTTTCAAAGTTATCAATAGCTTTATCCCAAGTTTTACCGTGTTGTTCCCACTCTAATTCTTTAGCTTTTTCATAAACGCTATTTTGTCTTTCAAAAAGTTCGGGTTCAGATAATATGTTTGATTCGCTATCTACCCTTATTTTGTTCATTTCTTTAATTGTTAAATGTGTTTCCATGTTTTTCTTTTTAAGATTAATTACTCTGCAAATATAACTATTAAAATTTAATAAACAACAAAAAAAGGAGAAAATTATAAAAATTCTCTCCTTTAGTTTTATTTATGCAGAACAAGATTCACATTCTTGTTTAGCTCGTTTGTTTGTAAAATCTTGTGCTGAGTTTACATTTAATTGATAGTATAAAGTTTTAACACCTAATTTCCAAGCTTTTATAATTATATAAGCTACTTCGTCTGGTGTAGTATTTTTACCTATCATTATATTTAACGACTGTGATTGGTCTATAAATTTTTGTCTATCCGCAGCCATTTCAATTATATCTAATTGGTCTATCTCTATAAATGTTTTAAAAACATCTTTTTCTTCTTTAGTTAAAAAATCTAAATGTTGAACAGAACCATCATTTCTAAGAATAGAGTTCCAGATATCTTCTGTATTTTTATTTTTTTCTATTAAAACTTGTTCTAAATAAGGATTTCTAAAAGAAATTCTGACTTTAGCAACATCTTTAATATAATAGTTACTTACAATAGGTTCTATTGATTGTGAACTTTGACCCATGATAAAACTAGAACTAGTATTAGGAGCAACAGCTAATAAAGTAGTATGTCTTCTATTATATTTATCTTCTTTTAAAAGCTCTGGTTTACCATATTCTAAAGCCATTTTTTCTGAGGCTTTATAAGCTTGTTCTTTTATAAGTTTTTGAGATAATCTATCTCTT
>CANRKI010000219.1 GCA_947631175.1 uncultured Flavobacterium sp. | reverse complement strand
GATACGGACAACAACAATCAAACGAACCGCCTTTTTAACCTATTAATAAAAACATTTGAATTAAGCCAGTTGTAATGCTGGCTTTTTTAAAAATAAGTTGTATATTTGTAATTGAAATCCGCCAAGATTTAAGATATTAATTTAAATTCCTCTTTTTAGTTTACTTGGCGGTGCTAATTAGGGGAATTTTTTATTTATGAATTTTAAACCAAGAGAATACCAACAACAAGGATATAATGATGTTTTAAATGCTTTTAATGCTAATAACAGAGTGTTGTATCAGTTAAGCACAGGTGGCGGTAAATGTCACGGAAAAGACACGCCTATAATGATGTTTGATGGAACTATAAAACTGGTTCAAGACGTTAAAGAAAATGATTTATTAATGGGAAATGATTCTACACCAAGAAAAGTTTTATCATTAGCAAGAGGAAAAGAGGAGTTATTTAAAATAACACCAATTAAAGGTGAATCTTTTGTAGTAAACAGAAGTCATATTTTAAGTTTAAAAGTGACTGGTAATAAAAACTCTAAAAGACATTTTTTGTATAATGGAGAAAGATATAAAGGTGGAGATGTTTTTAATATTTCAGTAAATGATTATTTAGAATTAACTAAGTATCAAAAACATTTATTAAAAGGTTATAGAGTAGCTGTTGACTTTGAACAAAAAGAATTACCTATCGATCCGTATTTTTTAGGTTTATGGTTAGGCGATGGAGCATCCACGCAACAAAAAATAACAACAGGCGATAAAGTTATAGTGGATTATATAAAAAACTACGCTTTAAAAAATGGATTAGGAGTTACAGAATATAAAGAAAAAGGAAATTGCGCAAGTTATAATATAACTAATGCTTATGGTAACGGATGTAAAGGATCTATACATAATAAACCATTTAAAGAACTAAACTTGTTTAATAATAAACATATACCTTTAATTTATAAAACTTCATCTAAAGAGCAAAGAATGCAGTTATTGGCAGGGATATTAGATTCAGATGGTCATAATTCAGATGGTAAAGGTTTTGATGTAGTTTTTAAATCAGAGAAATTAATGGATGATTTAATTTATCTTTGCCGTTCTTTAGGTTTTTCTGCATATAAAAGTAAATGTATTAAAACTATAAAGTCGATTAACTTTAGTGGTGAGTATTTTAGAACTTCAATTAGTGGTGATTTTTCAGAAGTTCCATTTTTATTAGAAAGAAATAAATGTGGTGAAAGAAAACAAATAAAAAGCGTTTTAAATTTTGGATTTAAAGTTGAAAGTTTAGGTATTGGTGATTATTATGGTTTTGAGTTAGATGGTAATCACTTATACTTATTAGGAGATTTTACAGTAACGCATAATACTTTCTTGTTCACAATGATAACCAAACACTTTACTAAAAACCTAAACAAAAAAGTATTAGTTTTATGCCACCGAAAAGAATTAGTTGAACAGACTATTGAATCATTTGCAAAAGTAGGAGTAACAGCAGAAGCAATATTGCCAAAAATAAAAAAACCACATCATAAATCTGATAGCTATGTTGCGATGATTGAAACTGCACATAACAGATTAAAAGACGATCCTAATTTTTTTAAAGAAGTCGGTTTGGTTATTTGTGACGAGTGCCATATTTTGGTTTTCAATAAAGTATTCGATTATTTCCCAAATAGTAAAATATTAGGATGTACTGCAACTCCAGTATTAACACAAAAAGAAACTTATTTTAAATGTAGCCGATGTGACCGTGAGTATTCAGAGTTAGGAGAATGCCACGGGGTAGAATTGATGGAGTGGTCAAAACCTTTAACAATGAGTAAATTTTACGATACTATTGTTTTAGGACCATCTATTCAATATTTAATTGACGAGGGATTTTTAGTAAAAGAAACTTCATTTATAAAAAAGTACATCGATGAAGATAAATTAAAAGTAGGTAGCGATGGAGATTATACAAAGAAATCACAAGAAGATGCTTATAATCAAGAAGATGTGATGTTTAATGTTGTGCTTAATTATAAAGAATTATGTTTTGGTAAAAAAACAATGATATTTACAGCATCAACAAAAACAAATGTTTTACTTTTGGAGGAATTTAAAAAGCAAGGAATTGAAAATGTACGTTCTTATGATAGTGTAAACGATCAATCAATGAGTAGAAAAGAGCTTGTAAAATGGTTTAAGGATAGCTCAGACGGTATTTTAATCAATACAGGTGTATTTACCACAGGTTTTGATGATACAACCGTACAAGCTATTATTTTAGCACGTAGTACATTATCATTAAGTCTTTTTTTGCAAATAGTAGGACGCGGCGGACGTGTTACCGATAAAATTTTTAAAGATACTTTTATTTTTATTGATGGAGGTGGTAATATTGCGCGTCACTTAGAATGGTCGGATAGTTCACGAGATTGGGAACGTATTTTTTATAAAGGAATAGGCGAAGACAAACCAAAAAAACAAGCATTAGATCAAATTACAGACTGCGAAAATTGTGGAATGTTATATTCTAAAAACACTAAAATTTGCCCTGAATGCGGACACGAAAGATTTACACCACCACCATTAGAAAGCGTTGAGATTTTAAGCGATGAGATTTTAACGCCAATTAGAGAAATTCCACCACCAAATGGAGAAATTTTATACAAGTACACAAAATCACAAAACGAAAACATAAACTTTGCATTTAAGGTTTTGGTTAATAGAATAGATGATATGTTTATAATGTATCGTGTAAGTCGTGAAAAGTATTTAAGTGCATTAAATAGCGGTGAACTTGACAGAAAAATAAAAAAAATGATACAAAAGTGTTATTTCGTCCTAACCAAAAAACAAGACATAATTCCCGAAAATTGGCAAGGTCGAACGATTGATAATTTAGTAGATAGAGTAAAAAAGAAATTAGAGAAGCGTTACCAACTTTAACAA
>CANRKI010000218.1 GCA_947631175.1 uncultured Flavobacterium sp. | reverse complement strand
CAATATGCTCGTATTGCTATGTTAAAGGGAGCTCAAATCATCGGTTGGCATTCTGTTTCAGACCGAATGATGCCAAATTCTAGTGCAGCCGAAATGTTAGGAGATCATTCTACTGTTTCTCATGTACAACATATGAGCGCTTTAAATGGTGTATGGACAATTTGTGCTACTCGTAGTGGGATTGAAACAAATCCTATCAGTAAAAAGCAATTATATTATAATGGAGGTTCAAGTATTTGGAGTCCTTTGGGTAAAAAAATAATTCAATCTCCTGTAGTTCCACCACTGGAATTACCTTTTGGTTTACATGGGATTTATACTACTGATATTGACCTGAGAGAGGCTGATTTAGCACAAGAGAGAATACGTTTTAAAAGACGTCCTAGTCTTTATAACCCTTTATTAACATTACACCGTTCGCCAACGGATGCTAATAGTACGGTTCGAACCGTATCAAGTTCCTTAAAAGCGATTCAATGGAAAAAAGATGAAAATGAACTTTTAAATATTTCCGTAGATAAAGATGAATTATTAGTATTACCTGAATTCTCTGCAGCTGACACAATACGAAATGTACAAGATATTTTACAGTATGCGGAGCGTCAAGGAGGTAATTTTGAACAACAGCTTTGTAAAATATCTGGCTCTGGTGGAGGGTTCATAGTAGGTAGTTATCCAGAAATTGATATTGATAAATTCTATCACACGATTGTTATGGCTGGACCTAATGGAACTATTATAGGTCGCTATCGGGTAACCCATTTAAATGATCGAGATGCTAGTTGGGCTACAGCGGGTGATCAAATGCTTGTTGTTGAAACCGAGATTGGACGAATTGCTCTTGCAGCCGCTTATGAATTAAATGTTTCAGAAGTTGGAGGAATGTTAGCCACATTGCGAGCTGATGTACTGGCTGCACCTGCAGGCTTACCTATAGATTTAAAAGTCGAAATAGATGAGCGTCTTTATTCTGTTCAAAATCCACCTACACATAAAGCAGATTTTTATCCTTATGCGGCGGCCACCTTAAATCAAATGTGGGTAGTTTGTGGTGGAAGACGAGATGGTAAATACACGGCAGCCGGTATTTATGGACCTGAACCTATTGTTCTTACAGCTACATTGTTAGCAGAAGAAAATGAAGAATTTGTAAAAACAAAAACAACAATTCCTGCTCCATATACTTGGTTAAATCAAGAACGTTTAATTACTGGACAGGCTGCCGTGTGGTTTCCGAAATTAATTAAATAATCTGATTTATTTATTAAAATCATTATGAACTCCTAGTCAATGTTAATCCCCCATTATTTTATAAATGGGGGTTTCAGTAATCAATAATTCTTAATTTATGGTTGATATTGCACGTCTACAAACTAATTTGAACAGCATCTTGTAGAAGTTAAAATAGTGTAAGGTTTATAAATTTAGTGTTTTTTATTAATTATAGAATTACCTTCTTTTACAGTGGAACTAACTCTACCATCATTTTTTTTAATCGAGCGTTTTCTTTCTTTATTTCAGCTAATTCAACACTAGTTACTTCTCAAATAATTAACATTTTTTATCTGCTTCAAGGAATTTTTAACTTATTTTTTTTGTTGCTTTAGTTGGTTTACCTGTTGAGTAATCTGAACCTTCGAAAACCACATAAGAAACATCAGGCTTTAAGCCTTTACTACCTTCTTTTATTTGTATAAAAATTCGATCTAAAAACATTTTTTTATTATCAACAATAGTCCATACTTTAGGTTTACCATTGCTATCTAATATCAAATGCAACTTAACATCTTTGGAAACTACCAAAAACATTTCAAATTGGTCTACTGCATTATGAGTTATATTAAGCCCGTATGCCATTTTTTTTTGAATTTCAGTTAATGTTTTTTTTACACCTCCATCGGTATAAACAATGCGATATTGTTCCACCGGATTTTTTTTATCAAAATTCTTTCCTATCATTTTAGCATCATAAACATAGGTGTTATGATTGTTGCTGTGTTGAATATAAAATAATCGCAAATGACTTAGTGGTGGTTTAGGATAGTTATTTTGCCCATAAACTAAATTCAAATTGCAAATTATAAAAAAGGTAATAAATAAGTTTTTCATAATTATTTCTTTTTTAGTTACGTAAGTTAATTTACATAAAAAATCTCAATACCATTCAATTTTATTGAACTTTTTACTAACATTAGTTTTAAAATACATACATATTAATAATCAATTTTTTTAAAACTAACTTAAATATTTTTATTTTCAAAATAAGAACCCAATAACACTTCATCTTTCATTAAAACAAATAATATACTTTTTAATAAAATAAACTTTTTATATTTTATTTTAACATTTTTTAATAAATTAGATGCAATATTTTTTGTTAAACACCTAAACTTATTAATATTATCAACTGTAATAACTTTTTCAATGGAACAAACAAATAATACAAACTGTGAAACTAATACTTTAGAAAGTAATAGCACAACCTTAAACAAATCTGGAACAATAAGTAGATTTGCTTTCTTTGCAATGACAGCTTCCTTATTTTTAACGGTTTATGAATACCCAACATTCGCTCAAAGTGGACAAACTTTAATTTTTTATTTAATTGTATGTGGTTTCTTTTGGTTTTTACCAGTGTCCTTGTGTGCTGCAGAATTAGCGACTGTAAAAGGTTATTCTGATGGTGGTATATTTTCTTGGGTAGGTAAACCTTTAGGGAATTCAGTAGGTTTTGCTGCATTGTTTTTTCAATGGTTTCAAATCACTGTCGGTTTTGTAACTATGTTTTATTTTATTATTGGAGTTTTAGCTTCTGTTTTTGAAATTCCACAAATTAACGAAGTACCTTGGATAAAGTTCAGTGTAGTGCTTATTCTTTTTTGGGTTACTAGCCTATTACAATTTAGAGGAACTTCTTTTACTGCAAAAATTGCAAAACTAGGATTTTCTTTTGGAATTGTCTTACCCGTGATATCTTTAACTG
>CANRKI010000217.1 GCA_947631175.1 uncultured Flavobacterium sp. | reverse complement strand
GTAATCGGTGTGTTTAAACAAAAAGTTTTTTCTTCGTTCAACCCTTCAATGTCAAACATAGCTTTAGGGCTGTGAATAATTTCTACACAGGGTGTAAATACTTTAATACTTTGGTCAGAAAAAGTAATGGTTACATGAAAAGCTCCATTACCAGCATTACCCCACTGAATCTCGGCATTTTGGTTGTTGCCACCTGAGGTTCCTATTAATGCTCCTCCTGTAACTACCCAATCTACATTTGAAATTCCGCTTCCTTGAACTGTATAGTTTACAATACTTCTTTCGCACACACGAATGCAAGGCGCATTTTCAATATCCTCATCAAATACAAACCCTTTTTTTGGGTCTCTTCCGTCGTAGTCATATTCGATACAACCTACCGAATAATCCCAGTGTAATGTAGCACTGTTGTTAGTTTGAGCCTTCATTCCTAAAGACCACAGGACAATTAAAATAATGCCCATTGCCCTAATACAGGGCAAACTTGTAATTTTTGTCATAGTTAATTAAATTTTGATTAATAATAATTGATTAGGGTTAATAATTATGTAAAATATACTGTGACAATAACACAGTTTCTTTTTCTTTAAATTATTTTTTTTCTCAAAGCTTAGTGACAAAAACTACAATTGGGTTGCCTTTCTACATCATCTTTATTAATTATCCAATCGGTTTTAGGTGTATAATTTTAATAAAATCATAATGATAAACTAAATTATGGGTGCAATTTAGAAACCTTTAACAAGCCAGTCAATAGGTAAATTACCTATTTTCAGCATTTCTGTGGCTTAAAAATGTTAAAGTTTTGCAAAATACAAGAAATTCAATATCAGAAGAAACATCGTTTGACCTAAACAGTCCAACGTTGTTATTCGTTAATGTATAGTTTGGAAAATAGAAATGAGCTCATATCTTGGATGGATCCTAATCTCTTATTTCAGGATATTAAAATTTCTAGTAAATAAGATTTTCACAAAAGATAGTGTGAAGTAAAATGTTAATTTAAAATCGCTAATATTTATCAACTATTTCTTCCAGATTAAGTATTCCTTGTTTAACACAGTATAATATTGCAGGCATCATATCACTAAAGTTATATTTTTGCTGAATATTCTGTTTGTGCGCATTGACAGTTTTCGGGCTAATATTAAGTTGTGTCGCAATGTCTTTTGGTTTAATGCCAAATGCTGTTAGCCTGATAATTTCTAATTCTCTATCAGTAAACTCAACATGATCACTTTGTATATTAAAATCTAAACTGTCTTGTACTTCATTAATTACGCCTAATAAGCCTTGTTCAAAGTAAAAGCCGTCTTCTTGCAAATTCCATATTGCTTCTTCCAACTCTTTTGTAGGTGTATTTTTGGTAAAGTAACCTTGAGCTCCCATTTTTATTACTTTTTTAATGGTATCAATATCTTTCATTAGAGTTAAAATAACGATTTTGATATGGGGATACTTTTGTTTCACTTTCACACAAGTTTCAAAACCATCCATTTTAGGCATTTGGATATCCAATAATAAAATATCCACAGGGATAGTTTCTAATTTTTCTAAGAGATCCAAACCATCCGTTGCTTCAAGAGCCACTTCCATTCCCTCAAAGTCGTTAATCAAAAGGGCTAAGCTTTCTCTGAATAATGAATGATCGTCTGTAATGGCTATTCGTATCATGTTTAATGTGGTTTTAATGTAGGTATAAGGAGCAGCATTTCAATTAAAGTTATTTAGGTGTATTTAACTCAATGATAAACTTATTGCCTTTATCAACCGGTACTTGGGAAAACTTTGCATTAATTTGTCTAATCCTTGAACTAATATTCTTTAAACCCATTCCGTAAGAGTTTTTTATACACTTATTAAAATCAAATGATAGTCCGTTATCTGAAATTTCTAAAATGACACCATTATTTGTTTCTCTGAAATTGATAGCTATATTATCGGATTTTCCATGATTAATCATGTTTGTTATAAATTCTTGTATGATTCTAAAGATTTCATAGCTTTCTGAAGCTGGGATATTTATATTATCAGAATAGAAATATGACTGGATGGATACATTATTCCATTTCCTTACTTTTACAAAGTAATTTTTTAAGGTAGTAACAAGTCCCATGTTTTCTAACATTGGTGGCATTAAATTAAAACTTATGTTTTCAATGCTTTCAAGAGTTTCACCTAAGGTATCTTCCATTTTTAAAAAAATACTTTTTTTTAATTCATCAGGCTCTTTGCGTGATAGCATCCCAACGTAATTTTGCATGGCTCCTAAATTTCCATTGATACAATCGTGTAGATCTGAAGCTATACGCTTTCTTTCCTTTTTTTCTGCTTCTAATGAAGCCTTGTGGAGGTTGTCACTTTCTCTTTTACTTAATTTATAAATCTTACTCCTATAAATAGTTATCATTAAAACAACTCCAAAGGCTAGGAAAATCATTATTGCCGTGCCTATCCAAAAAAACAGTCTTATACCTTCTCCATTTTCCATACGCCTATAATTAAAGTAGCTCTTAATAAAAATGTTGCCATGACGTTTACTAACCAAAAATCATAAAAGTAATAATTACTATCAAATAATATACTACTCAAAACAAAAAGAAAAGCTGTAGCAGCGTGATAAATCATAAAACCAACAATAAAATAAAAATTAGGGTGTTGCCAAGGATTTAAAATTTCCATTTTATCGAACAATTCTTTAAACCAAATAAATGAAAATGTAAAGACAAATAATGTTATAGGTATCTTATTAACAGCATTCGCTACAAGTTGGGAGTACTCTAACCAATAGTAGAAAGAAGAGCAATAAACAACCAATAAAACAATAAGAAAAGAGTATAATAATTTTTTATGCGAAACTTTAAACAGCCTAAAAAAGAAATAGAAAATAGTTGAAAATTCAAAAAGTGCATTAGCTTGAAACCAATATGATGTATCATAGCTAAATAAAAAAGTTGCCACCCCTTCATATAATGTTGCAATAAAA
>CANRKI010000216.1 GCA_947631175.1 uncultured Flavobacterium sp. | reverse complement strand
ACTACAGGAACTTGTGAATCTGGTAGACTTGCAGTAAACATTACTGTAAATCAAGCAGCTTTACCAACAGCGCAAGCGCAAAGTTTTTGTACTGCTGCAACTGTTGCTAATTTGGTTGCTACTGGTTCTAACATAAAATGGTATGCTACAACTACAGCAACACAACCTTTAGCAAATAATACTGCTTTAGCAACGGGAATATACTACGCAACGCAAACTACAGGAACTTGTGAATCTGGTAGACTTGCAGTAAACATAACAATTTTACCACAAGCAGCTTTACCAACAGCAAATGCTTCACAAGAATTAACTGAAGGTTCGATTTTAAGTGACATAACAATTAGTCCAAGTAATGTTATATGGTATGCAACTAGTAATAATGCTATTAACCAAACTAATGCTTTAAACGGAAATACTCCTCTAGTAAATGGGGCTACTTACTATGCTGTTAATGCTCCTGGAAATAATCAGTGCCCAAGTAATCCACTTGCTGTGACTATTGTTTTAACGCCTGCCTTAGGAAATGAAGATTTTGATAAAAATGCTTTTTCTTATTATCCAAACCCAATAATAAATTCATTAAATATCAAATATAAAAACCCAATTAATAAGGTAGAGGTTTTTGATTTACAAGGAAGAAAAATAAAATCTCAACATTTTGATTCAGAAACTATTCAAATAAATCTTTCCGAATTACCAACAGCTATTTATTTATTAAAAGTTTATTCAATAAATCAAATGGAGGTTATTAGAGTTATTAAAAAATAGTTAGAATATAAACCCTCGCTTTTAGCGAGGGTTTATCATTTTTAGCCCAGATTGAAACGGCATCCTTTTATGTAACGAAGTGTAATAAAAGATACAGTGAAAAGCTGGAAATAGCTTCAAAAAAAAATCCTGTAATTGGTTATTACAGGATTTTTTTTTATGATTTATTTGCTAATTGTCCGCAAGCAGCATCAATATCTTTACCTCTACTTCTTCTAACTTTAGCAACAATTTCGGCTTTACTTAATTCCGCAATATATTTGTCAATTACCTTTGGATCTGCTTGTTGAAACTCTCCATCGTCAATTGGATTATATTCTATAATATTAACCTTACAAGGAACGTGTTTACAGAATTTAACTAAAGCTTTAATAGCCGCATCGTCGTCGTTAATTCCTTTCCAAACCACATATTCGTAAGTAACTTTACTTTTAGTTTTATGGTACCAATAAACCAAAGCATCACGCAATTCTGGTAACGGAAAACTTGTAGTAAAAGGCATAATTTTATTACGCGTTTCCTCGACTGCCGAGTGTAAGGAAACCGCAAGTTTAAATTTAACCCCATCATCTGCCATTTTACGAATCATTTTAGAAACTCCAGAGGTAGAAACCGTAATACGTTTTGGCGACATCCCCAAACCTTCGTCACTTGTAATCATATCAATCGCCTTCATTACATTATTATAGTTCATCAACGGTTCTCCCATTCCCATAAAAACAATGTTCGAAAGCGGACGATTATGGTACATTCTACTTTCTTGGTCTATAGCAACCACTTGGTCATAAATTTCGTCGGGCGCTAAATTACGCATACGTTTTAAGCGCGCCGTAGCACAAAAATTACAATCTAAACTACAACCTACTTGGCTCGACACACAAGCGGTAGTACGCGTATCGGTAGGAATTAAAACGGATTCTACAATTAATCCGTCGTGTAAACGAACCGCATTTTTAATAGTACCATCGCTACTGTGTTGCATGGTATCCACCTTAATGTGGTTAATCACAAAATGATCCTCTAAAAGCTTACGCGTTTCTTTAGACAAACTTGTCATATCCTCAAAATTATGGGCACTTTTGCTCCATAACCATTCATAAACCTGATTACCACGAAAAGCCTTATCGCCATTCGCTACAAAAAACTCACGTAAATCGTCTTTAGATAAACTACGAATATCTTTTTTATCTTGTTGCATAACTGCAAAATTACGTAAAATAGCTCATAAATAAGTATTAAAATGTGGGCATTCCCTCGTTTAATAAATTATAAAACATAAAATAGGCACAAAACACACTCGGTCGGGCTTTTCGCACTCGCTGTGGCTGCATTTTATTACGCCACGAGCTCAAACAAATGCTGCAATCCCTAATGCGCTGCGCCAATAAAATTAGAATTTGGGTAAAACTTACCATCAAAATTAAAAAGGAGTTTGTACTTTTGCACTTTATTAGAAGATAAACAATTATGCATTTTATATCTCCAGAATTAGAAGATTACGTAGAACAAAACTCGAGTAACGAACCAGCTATACTTGCTAAATTAAATCGCGAAACGTACCAAAAAATATTACAACCACGTATGTTAAGTGGCCATTTTCAGGGTCGTGTGTTAAGTATGTTATCTAAAATTATTAATCCAAAGGTAATTTTAGAGATTGGTACTTATACCGGTTATGCAACAATTTCGTTAGCCGAAGGCTTACAAAACCAAGGCGAAATTCATACTATTGATATTAAGGAAGAATTAGTCGATTTTCAGCGTAAATATTTTGATATGACTGGATATGGTGAAAAATTTCACCAACATTTGGGGCAGGCGTTGGACATTATTCCGACTTTAAATAAAAAATTCGACTTGGTTTTTATTGATGCGGATAAAGATAATTACATTAATTATTACGAAATGATTGTGCCTTTAATGAACAAAGGTGGTGTTATTTTAAGTGATAATGTACTTTGGTCTGGTAAAGTGGTTGAACCTTTAGATGAAAAAGATAATACTACTAAATTGTTACTCGAATATAACAAACGTTTACAAAGTGACGAACGTGTGGAAACGGTTTTAATGCCAATTCGGGATGGTTTAACGGTTACTCGTATTTTATAAAATGGGTTGCTATTAGCCCTGATAGAAGTGGAAATCCTATAAAAAAAGCTCAGCCTTAATTTACACTGCCCCCAAAAAGTTAGACACTTTTGGGGGCATTTTTTATGGCAAGAAAAGTAAAATATGATGTAGCATA
>CANRKI010000215.1 GCA_947631175.1 uncultured Flavobacterium sp. | reverse complement strand
TTAACAGTCAGATGCTCTAACCAACTGAGCTAAGGAGGAAGGTGTGTTACCTTTATTGCGATGCAAATATAGAACGATTTTTCATTTCTGCAAAGTCTAAGCCGAAAAAAAATGAATCTTTTTTAGTTACCTACAATCGATTTATAAATGTCGTTACCGTTAGCAAACAAAAGCAACGCGATAAGTAAAACAAAACCAACTGTTTGTGCATATTCCATAAACTTATCACTTGGTTTACGACCTGAAATCATTTCGTACAATAAAAACATCACATGACCACCATCTAATGCAGGAATAGGTAACAAGTTCATTACACCAAGCATAATTGATAGCAGAGCAGTAATACTCCAAAAAGCTTCCCAGCTCCAAGTTTGAGGAAAAATATCGAAAATTGCTTTGAATCCTCCTACTCCTTTATAAGCACCAGTTTCAGGAGAAGCAATCATTTTTAATTGTTTTCCGTATCCTACTAATTGATCTTTTCCTTTTTGTAATCCCACTGGAATTGACTCAATTAAGCTAAATTCGTCTTTACTTAAAGTGAATAAACCTAATTTTTCGGCGTCGTCTAAACCAATTCCCATAGCAAAAGCCATATTTAACTTTCCTTCGTTATCAATTTTAAGTTGAACGTTTTCTTCTTTATGATCTCTTAAAATTACCGCATCGATCGTTTGACCTTTGTATTTTTCTAACATCGTTTTAAATTGATCTGCATAAGCAACTTTTTCACCGTTTATTTGTAAAATAAAATCTTTTACTTGTAAAGTTCGGAAGTTTGGAGATGTTTCATCTATTGCAGATACAATTACTGGAATACGTGGCGCAACTAATCCTCCTTTCGTTTTATTGGTCATTAATTGATCTACAAAGTCTACCGGAAGTGCAATTTTTATTTCTTCTCCATTGCGATTTACAACAACTTCTTTAGCTGTAATTAGCTTAGCGTTTGCTTCGTTCATTCTGTCTAAAGATTCACCGTCAATGGAAATAATTTTATCTCCCGATTGCATACCAACTTGCTCTAATGGTTCAGAAATAATCCAAACACCATCTTTTAAACTGTCATTTGCAATGTATTTATCACCGTAATAATAAGTCATTCCGATATATATAACGAAAGCTAAAATAAAGTTAACCGTTACTCCTCCTAACATAATAATTAAACGTTGCCAAGCCGGTTTTGAACGAAACTCCCAAGGTTGTGGCTCTTGTTTCATTTGTTCTGTATCCATACTTTCGTCAATCATACCTGCGATTTTCACATATCCTCCTAAAGGCAACCAACCAATTCCGTACACAGTTTCACCGATTTTCTTTTTGAAAAGTGAAAATTTAACATCAAAAAACAAATAGAATTTTTCTACTCGAGTTTTAAACAATTTAGCCGGAATAAAATGTCCTAATTCGTGAAGTACGATTAATAAAGATAAACTCAGCAAAAACTGAGATAATTTAATTACAATATCCATTCTAATAAAATAAGATTTATTTTTAAGTTTAGCAAAAGTAAGATTTTAGTTCAACTATACATCAAAGTATTTGCAAACTATTACTTTTTTATAAATTTTTTATGAAAAGTTCCTAAATCAGTAGTAAAAACAGCGATGTAATTTCCGGTTGATAGTCCAGAAACTTGAATTGGATATGAAACATCATGCATAATTTGTTGTCCATTTACAGAAAACACATCAATTTTATTAATTTCAAATTCTCCTTGTTTCTCAATGAATAAAACATCACCAACTGGATTTGGTGTAACACTAATTGCTTTTCTATTTTTTTCAAAAGATTGATTTGATAAAGTATAACTATTGTTTTTAGTGATTATATCTCTATTAGGATTGATACTAACATCAGTAGGCACAAAAGGCAAGTCAACTATAAACTCTTGATTATTTTCTATATGATGAAAAACAATCGTCTCTTGTTGATTATCATTTCCTACAAATTTAATTTTCACAGGCATTTCAAAAAAAGCAACTGAACTATGAGAAGTAGTTTGTGACAAAATCACTTTAATTTGACCATCATCTAAAACCGAAACAGCAGCATCGTAAATTGGATAACCTTGACCGTAAATCCAGTCGTTAAAAAACTCACTTAAATCTTGTCCTGAAACATTTTCTAAATGTTGTTTTAGTTGTGCTGTTATCGCAGTTTTGTAGGCTAAATTATCATCTGACAAATAGTTTTTCATTCCTTGAAAAAAGACTTCATCCCCCAAAACATAACGCAACATGTGAACCACCATTGAACCTTTGTCATAAGTTAATCTTCCGTTGAAAATGCGATCTGAATTTTCTGCTTGTACATCGGTTAAATACAAATTTCCATTAGGCAAGCTAGTAATATTTTGAATTTTGGCGTTTTTCCAATTTCTAAACGCCGTTTCTCCATCTAAATGTTCGTAAACCAAACCAGACATATATTCGGCAAAACCTTCGTTTAACCAAATATCTTTCCATGTTCCACAAGTGACTTTATTCCCAAACCAATGATGTGCCAATTCGTGAGCTATCAAATCGCGAGAGAAACCTCCCATAAAAGAAACCGTTGTGTGTTCCATTCCTCCGCCCCATCCAAATTGCGCATGACCATATTTTTCCGCATGAAACGGATAGGTTTCAAACAAATCTTCAAACAAATTCATAATCGGCAAGGTTACCGCAACTTGATTTACAGCAGTATTATAATTTTCTGGATACAAATAGTTCACAATCGGAAAAGTGTTTGGTGCTGTTCCTGCTGTCTGTTGAAAAATTTGATAATTCGTAACCGCAAAGGCAACCAAATAAGCTGGAATTGCATAATTATGTTGATAGTGCACTGTCTTTGTTCCGTTTGAATTTACAGTCTCAGAAAGTTGTAAACCGTTTGCAACTCCTTTATACTGAGAAGGAGCTGTAATAAAAAAATCTATATTTTCAATTTTATCTATTAAGTCTTGTTTACAAGGCCACCAATCACGAGCTCCGAAAGGTTCAGACAGCGCCCACATAATTGGCGTTCCGTTAT
>CANRKI010000214.1 GCA_947631175.1 uncultured Flavobacterium sp. | reverse complement strand
CCGACGCGCCCACGAAAAGGCGCGGAATGCCCTGAATTTAAAAATAAAAAAACACCTTTTTACAAATGTATCAAGGTGTTTTTTGTTTTAGTTAAGTTGCTTGTTGTATGCTTCGATACACGGTTTAACTAGGTTTTGTACTTTTTTGTTTAGTTCTGGGTTGTTTCCCATACCAAGGTCGATTAGTTCGCTTTGTGATAATTGTGGTAAAACGTTATCGGCGGCGCAATCGCAATATTGTTTTGCTAAAGCTGCGTTATAATTTTTTGCGGTACTGTTTTTAATGACGTGCTTACATTCATTTAAAAACTGTTTGCGCGCGCTGTCTGTATTTGCGCTTCCTTTTTCGTTATTGCACGAGGTGAGATAAAACGAAAGGATTGTGAATAAAATTATAAGCTTTTTCATACAAATTATTTTATTAGCAATGATTTTTGAGTCATTTCGGTAGGTTGTTCAATTCCCATTAATTCTAAAATGGTTGGAGCGATATCACCTAAAACGCCATTTTTAATCGATATTGTATTTTGGTTGTCTACTAA
Organism: uncultured Flavobacterium sp.; assembly: GCA_947631175.1. Lineage (GTDB taxonomy): Bacteria > Bacteroidota > Bacteroidia > Flavobacteriales > Flavobacteriaceae > Flavobacterium. Next base: position 2,527 of record CANRKI010000214.1, on the reverse strand, counting down.
AATAAACGGCACCGGATTGGTTGTGTGTGCGGTGTTTGGTGTTCCGTCTGGATTAATCATGGTTTCGCAATTTCCGTGATCTGCAATTACCAAAGTGGTGTAGTTGTGTTGCAACGCAGTATCAATAACTTGTGTTACGCACTGGTCAACCGCTTCGCAGGCTTTTATCGCAGCTTGCATACTACCGGTGTGGCCTACCATATCGCCGTTAGCGAAGTTTAAACACACAAAATGTACTTCTTCTTTTTTAAGTTCTTTTACTAAGGCTTCTGTTAAATCAAAAGCGCTCATTTGTGGTTGTAAGTCGTAAGTTGCGACTTTTGGTGATGGACATAAAATGCGACTTTCTCCTTCAAAGGCTTCTTCTCTTCCGCCAGAGAAAAAGAAAGTTACGTGTGGGTATTTTTCGGTTTCTGCAATACGAATTTGCTTTTTACCAGCTTTAGAAATGACTTCGCCAAGTGTTTTTGTGATGTTATCCTTATCGTAAACAACTTTAATGTTTTTGTAATTTTCGTCGTAGTTGGTAAGGGTAACATAGTATAAAGGCAAGGTTTGCATACTAAATTCCGGGAAGTTAGTTTGTGTTAAAACCTCGGTTAATTGACGGCCACGATCGGTTCTGAAATTAAAAAAGATGACAACGTCGTCTGCTTTTATTTGTGCAATAGGAACGAGTTGTTCGTTGGTTAAAATGATTGGTTCAATAAACTCGTCGGTGATGTTATTATCGTAACTGTTTTGTATGCTTTTTACAGCATCTGTTGTGAATTCACCAACCGAATGTACGATTGCATCGTAAGCTTTTTTAACGCGTTCCCAACGTTTATCGCGATCCATAGCATAATATCTACCGGTAATTGTAGCTAATTTTCCGGTCGATTTTTGTGTATGTTCGATAAGGTTTTGGATGTGATTTATCCCAGATTTTGGATCAACGTCGCGCCCGTCTGTAAAGGCATGTATGTATACGTTTTGTATGTCATTTGCTTTGGCAGCATCTAACAAACCAAATAAGTGATTGGTGTGTGAGTGCACGCCACCGTCTGAAACTAATCCTAAAAAGTGAACTGCTTTGTTGTTGTTTTTAGCATATTGAAAAGCAGCCATAATCTCTGGTTCGTTAGCAATGGCTCCGTTTGCAACGGCAATGTTAATTTTAGCTAAGTCTTGGTAAACAATTCGTCCGGCACCTAAATTCATGTGTCCAACTTCTGAGTTTCCCATTTGTCCATCGGGTAAGCCAACGTTTAAACCGTCTGTTCGTAACTGTGCACTTGGGTATTTTGTATATAAATTGTCGATATAGGGTGTGTTGGCATTGTCGATTGCAGAAACTTTTGGATCTGGTGATTTTCCCCATCCATCCAATATCATTAAAATAACTTTTTTATTCATTGTTTAGTTGTGATTTATGTCATTTCAAAAGTACGTAAAAAATCATAAATTTAATATGTAGGAAATTTACTGTTATTTAGTAAAAATAATGATAAAAATATCGTTGAAATGTATTAAAAGTTCGATATTTAACATTTAAAAGACTTTTTTTATGTATAAATGTATTTGTTGAGAGATAAAATTTATATACATTTGCTATGCCCAAAATTTAATATAAAGTACGAAAATGAAGAAAATCCAAAAATTAATACCTGTGGTATTAGTTGCATGCGCTTCTGTGTATCCTTTTGTAAATCAAGATAATATTAAGTTTCAAGACGAAATTGTTGCCCAAACAGTTACTAAGAATGAGATAAAGGATTCTACTTTAGCAAAAGTAACACTTGAAAAGAATAAATCTGCTTTTGAAACCCTAATCGAGAGTACATATAATTCTTTAGTTTTAGAGAATGAATCTTTTCCAAGTTATAAAAGTTTTAGCAAAGCTTTTTCAGCCTATTATCAATTAGAACAAGAAGGCTTAATTAAAAATGATATCTTAACGGTTATTGATTTTAGTTTATCATCTACTCAAAAAAGACTTTGGGTGATTGATATGGAACAGAATAAAGTTATATTACACTCTTTAGTAGCTCATGGGCGAAATAGTGGTGAGGAGTTTGCTACGTCATTCTCAAATAAACTAAATTCTTACCAAAGTAGTTTAGGTGCTTATTTGACTGGTGAAACGTATACAGGAAAACACGGTTTCTCTATGCGACTTGACGGTATGGATCAAGATTTAAACGCAATGGCTCGTGAAAGAGCAGTTGTTGTTCATGCGGCAGATTACGTTTCTGCTAGTTTTGTGAATGAACAAGGTCGTTTAGGGAGAAGTCAAGGTTGTCCAGCAGTTCCAGCAGAGATAAATAAAAAACTGATTAACCTTATAAAAGATCAATCAGTTATGTATATCTATCATTCAAATTTAGATAAATTAGAAGATGCTTTTAAAACGCCTTTATTTTCTTAAGGCTGCGTAAAGACCTTCGTCTAAATTATATATATCGGCATTAAATTTTAATCCTCCATCTTTTGCAACAGATACGGTCCAGTAAAACTGATGCACATAGATTGGGGATTTTATTTT
>CANRKI010000213.1 GCA_947631175.1 uncultured Flavobacterium sp. | reverse complement strand
GGTAATTACTTTATTATCTGCATCTATCTGATAAAAACTTTTCATATTATTTATAATTGCTGGTGGTTTTACCTCTTCGCTATTAAATTTAACTGTTCCAAATTCTGTTTGAGTTATTTCTGTATTTTCTAAAACGATTACGGCATCGTGAAGACGTACATATTTTACAATGTTATTAGCGTTTATAAATTCGTTGATATAGTGAGCTTCGTATTTAGTTAAATCTTTAAACATTTGCCCTTTATTATTAAAGCGTTTTTCTGTTATAACCTCATCAACTCGATTATCATAAACACATCTTAATTCATTGCGTACGCTTTCAATTGTGGCGTTTTCTACTTCATTATGAGTATTTAGTAATCTATTGTAATTACGTTTGTCTATTAAGCTGTAAACATCAATTTCTCGATTATTACCTAATTCTAAATCAATAAAAGTTGGATACGCTCTGTAAATATCAAATTCTTTTAATTTCAAAGATGGTGGCAACATTCCACGTAAAGGACGTGATAAAGACGTTATTGGATTGTACTCCCGATTTTCATCAATTTTTACGTTAAAAATTACGTCCATATTTTCAGGATTGTACAAGCCTTTAAATTTTAGTAGCATAAACAAAACGTACTTTTCCCAATTGGTTTTTGAAAATGGGGAATAAGTGGGATTCTCATCTACCTTTTTATACAGTTGATGTAATAACTCTAAATCATGTTTAAAATACTTTTCATTAAGCTTTTTTCCACTCTTATAACTATTTAGATACTTGAAATAATCATTATTTCTAAGTGGGTTCGAGCTTATAAATTTAAAATGCTCTATAAATACATTATCTAAAGGTGTACGTCTGCCTTCACTCTTTTCAATAGCATCATTTATTGTAAAAACGTGCTTTTTACTGTTTATTGCTTGCTTTATTCGTGAAGTAAAGTCTGTTTGCCATTCTGTTATAAAATCCGTATATTTACTCATATTCTCAGCTACAAGAATATTAGAGCTATTTGTGTTTTGTGTACTCATAGCTCTATTTTTTTTGGATTAAACTTTGTTCTAACTCAGACTTTTTAAAGTAGCGTTTGCCACCAATACCGTGTGAAGTGATTTTACCTTTCTTTTCGTATCTCCAAAGTGTGGCTGTAGTAATTTTTAAATACTGCATTGCTTCGGTACGTGTCAAAAGTTCGTCTTGTTCGGTTTCCTGACGTTGGGGTGTCTGATTTATTAATAGCTCTGCTGTTCTTTGAGCTATTCTTTCAATAAGTGTGTCCGTGTTAATTGGACTTAATAATAAATTGTGCATAATTTTTTGTTTTTAACTAAGCACAAATCTCAGTATGGATTTTTGTGAGGATTTTTATGGATTCTTCCACACGTTTCCGTAACTACCTAAGTTCCTTGCTACTAAGGTATTGTATTATTTCAGGGTCATTCTTTGATATTGTTAATACAGCATTTAGCCAATCGGTTGAAATGTTGTTTAAATCTTTTATGTTGTTTAAATCGTATTTAATAACTTCTTTAACTGCCCGATAAAAAGTATCTCCTTTATATTTATTCTCTGTTCTTTCTGCACCAATACTTATCAGGTATTTTGAATCAAGTCCTGCGTCATTAGTTCTATTACAAGGAATATGTTCACCTTTAGAATATAGTCCAAAAACATAGGCTAAAGCATATTCTTTAGCAATGAACTTTCTATCTGCTTCAATATATTTTATTATTCCCTCCTGTTCTTTAGAAGTTGAAAAGCTTGTTTTAGTTTGTTTTTCTTCTATGAAAAATGTTAAATAATTATCTAAGTACATTTTAGCTTTTGCATAATTATCTTCAAATTCTTTTTTGTTGAAATTTTTATTGAAGCGACTTTTTGTATAAGAATAAATATTATCCTTATCGTTTACAACCAATTCAATTACTTTTGTTCTTATTGGCTCATAATTAATATTTTGTATTTCTGAAATTAAACCTTTTCCAAACTCTTCTGCTTGTTGTCGTAAACTATCTGCTGAACTATCAAAACCTTTCATCTCTTTGAAACGATTATAAATATCTTCAATAGCTCTAAATTGTTTATAAATATTTGTTTCTTCTATTTTGTGAGTGTAGCAGTCTTTTGGCTCTTTACCTTCTTTGATTTTATTGTAAAATTCAATTTTTCTAGCAATTAATTCACTTTCTAAAGGGAAATGTAATATAGTTGTTTCGACATTATGCAAATTACTAATACAAGCGTCTAGTTGTTCCTTTGTGTAAATTAGACGCCAATATTTATTAACATCTGGTTCCATATCAGTTTTTCTAAAATCGTCTTGAAAAGCTGACATAAAATCAACGTCATTTTCTAATTGTGAAAGTAAATAACCTTTGTTAGATAAATCATTGTATTTTCTTTTAAAATCTTCTTTCAAATTTATAAATGAGTAAAATTTATCTGCGATAATAATTTCTGTTTTTTCGGTTTCCATTTAATTTTTATTTGCCAAAATTTTTAAAATAGTTATTTGTTTCTATTGCTAAATCTTTATTTGATTTACCTATATAGGCTAAAAACATAGCTTCGCTACCATGTCCTGTGGTATTAATTAAATATGTTGTTGGTATTTTTCCGTAAAAATTAGTAGCAAAAGAACGTCTGCCAATATGTGAAGTTACAAGTTCATGTTTAGGAAATTCTCCCGATACTTTTCTGTATTCTTTACTATCTGGTGCTGTTTCTACTTTTTTACTTCCATTTACCTTTTGAGTAAGCTTTGCACGTTCACAAACTTCTTTAATATAAAGGTTATAATTTACATCAGATATTTGTCTTGGAAAATCTCCGTTTCTTTTTTCAAGGATTTCAATAACCTTTGGATGTATCGGTACGGTCATTGCTTTTTTGGTCTTGATTTGCGTAAACTCTAAAAACATACCGTTATTCTCTGTGCGTATCATATCCTTTGTAAAACGCATGAAATCGGAAATTCGCTGACCTGTGAAGCAACTAATAATTAACCAATCTCTAGCATTATCTAAATAATCAGGTAAATCAGTTGTTTTTTCTATTTGTTCAATTTCATCAAAAGTTAAATATATAGGAG
>CANRKI010000212.1 GCA_947631175.1 uncultured Flavobacterium sp. | reverse complement strand
CCTAAACAGTATGAAGAAGTTGCGGTTAAAGCACAAGCAGATGGAACTATTCTTAAATTAAAAGATATCGCTAAAGTAGAATTTGGAGCCATGAACTACGGAATGGTTTCTAAAACAGATGGGCGCCCTTCTGCATCTATCATGATGAAACAGCGTCCTGGTTCTAATGCTTCGGAAGTTATTGAAAACGTAAAAGCTAAAATGGCCGAACTTAAAGGCACTTCATTCCCACCAGGTATGGAATATAATTTAGCATACGACGTTTCTCGTTTCTTAGACGCTTCAATCAGCGCGGTATTAATTACTTTATTAGAAGCATTTATCTTAGTTGGTATTGTAGTTTTTATTTTCTTACAAGATTGGAGATCTACATTAATTCCTGTGCTTGCTGTACCTGTAGCCTTAGTTGGTACTTTTGCGTTTATGCAAATGTTAGGATTCTCGATCAACTTATTAACTTTATTTGCACTTGTATTAGCCATTGGTATCGTGGTAGACAATGCCATTGTTGTGGTCGAAGCCGTCCACGTTAAAATGGTTGAAGAGCATATGAAACCGCTAGAAGCTACAATTAGTGCAACAAAAGAAATCGCTGGGGCCGTTATTGCCATTACCATTGTAATGTCGGCAGTATTTATTCCAGTAGCCTTTTTAAGTGGTCCGGTTGGGGTTTTCTATCGCCAATTCTCGTTAACACTTGCAATTAGTATTGTAATTTCGGGAGTAAATGCATTAACCCTTACTCCTGCCCTATGTGCTATTATTTTAAAACCACATCAAGAATATAAAAAGAAAGGTTTATTACACAAATTCTTTACCGGATTTAATAATTGGTTTAATCGTATTACAAAAGGTTATACTAATCTTCTTTCTAAATTTGCGACACGTACTTCGGTAACCTTTGGACTTTTACTTGTTTTCGTGGTATTAACATGGGCAACAACTAAAATTTTACCTTCAGGATTTATCCCAATGGAAGACCAAGGTATGGTTTATGTTAACGTAACTACACCGCAAGGAGCAACAGTTGAACGTACCGAAAAAGTTTTAGACGAAGTAACAACAATTGCTCGAGAAATTGAAGGTGTTGAAAACGTCACAACTTTAGCAGGATACAGTATCGTTACTGAAATTGCAGGAGCCTCTTACGGAATGGGAATGATTAACATGAAAGGTTGGGACGAACGTGACATTAGTGTTGATGATTTAATTGCTATTTTAAAAGAAAAGACAAAAAATATTTCGGACGCTCAAATCGAGATTTTCGCACCACCAACTGTACCAGGTTTTGGTAATGCAAGTGGATATGAGCTTCGTATTTTAGATCGTACTGGTGGAAGTATTGAAAATACAGATAAAATAACTAAAGATTTTGTACAAGCGTTAAATCAAACTCCAGAATTACAAAATAACTTTACAAGTTTTGATGCCACTTTCCCGCAATATTTAATTCATATTGATTATGATATGGCAGCTAAAAAAGGGGTTTCTGTAGATAATGCCATGTCAACTTTACAAACCATGTTAGGTTCTTACTATGCAACTAACTTTATACGCTTTACACAAATGTATAAAGTTATGGTACAAGCAGGTCCTGAGTTTAGAGATTCACCAGAAAGTATTTTAAATTTATACTTAAAAAATGATCGTGGCGAAATGGTTCCATTTTCAACATTTATTCGTTTAGAACGCGTTTACGGACCAGAGGTTTTAACACGCTATAACATGTACATGTCTGCAATGATTAATGGTGAACCAGCAACTGGGTTTAGTTCTGGTGACGCAATTGCAGCGGTAGAACGTGTTGCAGCAGAAAAATTACCACGTGGTTTTGATATTGAATGGTCTGGTATGACACGTGAAGAAATTTTATCAGGAAATCAAACCATTTATATTTTTGGTATTTGTTTACTATTTGTTTACCTACTTTTAGCTGCACAATACGAAAGTTTCTTATTACCAATGCCTGTTTTATTAAGTTTACCAACTGGTATTTTTGGAGCTTATATTTCACTGGTTTTAGCAGGATTAGATAACAACATTTATGCGCAAGTTGCACTTGTCATGCTTATTGGACTTCTGGCCAAAAATGCCATTTTGATTGTAGAATTTGCCATTGCCAGAAATAAAGAAGGGCACGATATTGTTGCTGCTGCGATTGAAGGAGCTCGTGAACGTTTACGTCCAATTTTAATGACTTCTTTTGCCTTTGTAGCCGGATTAATTCCGTTATGTGTGGCATCAGGAGCTGGAGCGGTTGGAAATAGATCTATTGGTATGGCTGCTGCCGGAGGAATGTTAATTGGAACTATTTTCGGTTTAGTTATCATTCCTGGACTTTACATCTTTTTTGCTAAACTAGAAAACAAAAAGAAAAATGAAACGATCTAATACAAAATACATATACACAAGCTTGGTAGCTGCTACACTTTTATCGTGTGCAGCTCCTAAAGCGACAGAGAAAAGCAAAGCAAAAGAGCTACCAACTAACTTTGTTGCCAACGATACAATTAGTAAAAACGGTGATTTTACTTCGGTTTCGTTAAGCTCCTATTTTAACGATTCTAATTTACAAGCGTTATTCAACAAAGCGAAACAAGCAAACCCTGATTATTTAATTACCCAGCAACGTATTTTAGTAGCTAATGCTTTTTTAACCAAAGCTAAGTTAGCTAACTTACCAAGTTTAGAAATTGGAGCCGTTGCATCTGGTAATCGATTTGGTAAATATACTATGGAAGGTGTTGGTAATTATGATACCAACTTATCGCCAAACATAACAGAAGATCAAAAAATTAATCGTGATTTCACGCCAAACTATTGGCTAGGTGCACAATCATCATGGGAAATTTTTGCTTGGGGAAAACTTAAAAATCAAAAGTTAGCAGCCAAAAAACGTTATTTAGCTACAACTAAAGGTGTACAGTTGTTACAAACACAGTTGTTTACTGATATTGCAAATTTGTATTACCAATTAGTTGCGTTAGATAAAAAGTTAGTTATTTATCAAGAAAACTACAAAATTCAGCAACGCGCTCACGAAATCATTTCGGCGCAACGCATTGCAGGTAAAGCTAACGA
>CANRKI010000211.1 GCA_947631175.1 uncultured Flavobacterium sp. | reverse complement strand
CATACGTACATTAAGCAAAGAAGATTTGCGAAATTTCTTCGTCTCTCAAGGCGATAAATCTTTTCGTGGAAACCAAGTTTACGAATGGTTATGGAGTAAAGGTGCCCATCATTTTGATGATATGACCAACCTTTCTAAAGAAACCAGAAACATGCTCGAAGAACACTTTGTGATTAATCACATTAAAGTAGACACGATGCAACACAGTAACGACGGAACCATAAAAAATGCCGTTCGTTTGCACGATGGTTTGGTAGTTGAATCAGTTTTAATTCCAACCGAAACTCGTACCACAGCTTGTGTTTCTTCTCAAGTGGGTTGTAGTTTAGATTGTAATTTCTGTGCAACTGCTCGTTTAAAGCGTATGCGAAATTTGGCACCAGACGAAATTTACGATCAAGTTGTAGCCATCGATCAAGAAAGTCGTTTGTATCACAACCGTCCGCTTTCAAACATTGTATTTATGGGAATGGGCGAGCCGTTGATGAACTACAACAACGTAATGAAAGCCATTGACATGATTACTTCAGACGAAGGTTTAGGAATGTCGCCAAAACGAATCACCGTTTCTACATCTGGAGTTTCAAAAATGATTAAAAAAATGGCCGATGATGAGGTAAAATTCAAATTAGCTGTTTCGTTGCATTCAGCCGTTGAAGAAATCAGAAATCACATCATGCCGTTTACCAAAAGTTTTCCGTTGCCAGAATTACGTGAAGCGTTGGAATATTGGTACCGCAAAACAAAAAGTAAAATCACTTACGAATATGTAGTTTGGGGCGGAATTAACGATGATAAAAAATCGATTGATGCTTTAGTGAAGTTCTGTAAATACGTACCTTGTAAAGTAAACTTAATTGAATATAACCCAATCGACGATGGCGAGTTTAAACAAGCTGCTCCAGAAGCCATTGATGCGTACATCAAAGCTTTAGAAAATGCTGGAATTGTTGCTAAGGTACGTCGTTCTCGCGGAAAAGATATCGATGCCGCTTGTGGTCAATTAGCAAATAAATCATAAAACAAAACCTGTAAGAATTTTCTTGCAGGTTTTTTATTTGTAGCTATTTCCAGCTTTCCGCTGTATCTTTATGGTTGTCTGAGCGGAGCCGAAGCCAACCAATAAAGGATGCTGCTTCAATCCGGGCTAGAATCACTTTAGTAGCAAAAATTTAATCTCATTTTGATAAAAAAATATTTCATTTAGAATCTTATCTAACAAAAACTCCAACAGAGTTTTGAATGCTGTTGGAGTTTAACTATCAATTTCTTTGAATATCTATTTTTAAAATTTGAAGAATCTATTTTTTAATAAACTTTTGGGATTGTTTATTTCCTTTATGTTCTATTGTTAAAACATAAGTTCCAGCGGAAAGTTTATTTAAAAATATAACATTTACATTAGCATATTCCCCTTTTTGAGTATGCATTAATTTTCCATTCAAATCATAAACCTCAAATACGGTAGATGTATCGAACAAAATGGGACTTTGAATATATAAAACATCTTGTACGGGGTTTGGATAAATAATATAAGGAATTGTTTCGTTATTATTTGTATTTGCTGTAGTTGTTTTATTAAATCGAGCAGCGAACAAAGAACCGTACTACTAACTTCTGTTGGATAATTTGGAAATAAGGCATTTTCTGTTGTTATATTGGTATGGCTGTAAGTATAAGCACTAAAATATAAATTTTCATCATCATCAACCGCTATAATAGGAATACCCGATTCGTCTCCTTCACCACCGTAATAAGTACCCCAAACCAATTGTCCGTTTGTATTTAATTTTAAAAGCAACAAATCATTTCCACCATTAGGCTGTTCTTGATATGCCCCATCGGTTGCAAAATTTTCTTCACTGGTTGAAGAAATAAAATAAAAACTACCTTTTCTATTATCAAAATAAATTTTAACATCATACGGAAATCCAATATATGTTCCCCAAATTTTTTCCATGTTCGAATTAAATTTAAGTAAACATCCTTCTAATGGATGCGTTTTTGTAGTTAAATAAGCACCAGGTGTAGCAACTCCCGTGCTTTGGGTAGTAGAACAACTGACGATAAGTTGGTCAGAATTGTCAATAAATATTTCACGAATAGAATGAACTTCATTTATTTGATATTCACCTAATAATTGAGTACCATCTGCACTAATTTTTTTTATAACATTTTTTTCGCTATCAGCAATGTAAATATCCCCTAAAGAGTTAATTGCAAAAGATTCTGTGTCAAAAATTCCCTCTCCTTCCCATTCTGGTGTATAAGCAGCCCACATAAGCAGCCCATTTAATGGGTTAATTCGCGCTATAAACGGTCGTGTTTTATTTATATACAAAGTATCGGATCTATTAGGATAAAAGCTATTTGGCGTACTTAAATTATTATTAGACGATGTTAACCCATGAATGTATAAAAAATTATTTTTTTCGGCTACTTTAACAGTGTGCATGTTTTGGTCACCATTTACATAGGTACCCCAAATTTTATTACCTAACGAATCTAACTTAATTAAAAAACCGTCTGCACATAATTGCGGTGGAATATAATAGGTAGTGCTGTCATTAATTACTACAGGAGCGGGTAATGATATGTTATTATTAAAATTAGGCTGATGAACTCCCGCAGTACCAATATTTAAAGGATGGTCTGTTGTACCTGAAATGTAAACATTTTTATTAGAGTCGCTTGTAATTTGCAGGTCACCAAAAACGTCATTAAAAGTACCACCCGTACCGCCATGTTTTCTTATGTATTCTAAAGAACCTTGAGGCGAAACTTTGGCAAAGTAAAAATTACCTAAAGTATCTTGAGGGTTCAAATAGGAATTTAATACTGGAAATGTACTTATAGAGGGTGATATTCCAACTATACTACCATCGTTGTTATATACTTGCAACCAAGTAAGCATATAACTTGCCCAATCTCGTTCGTAAGGAAAGCTTTCGGTTTGTGAAAAACCTAAATAACTGATTAATAACAAGAATAATGAATAAATTTTTCTCATAGTTTTAGGTAATATATTTTAAAATAAATTTTCAGTAAAAATACATCAAAGATTAATAACAGGTAAAACGGTTGTAAATAAAGGCTTTATAAT
>CANRKI010000210.1 GCA_947631175.1 uncultured Flavobacterium sp. | reverse complement strand
GGATACAAATAAATTTCAAATCTACGTTCCGCAACACAAAGTAACAGCAGGAATTAATTACACATACAAAAAATTTGGAGTGAATTTAGATGGTTTATACAACGGAGAAGTTTATACCCGAACAGACAATAACACCAAATACAATTTAGATGCTTACATGCTTTTAAACGGAAATATTTGGTACGAATTAGGAAAAAAGCAACGCTATAAATTCGCATTTGAGATAAAAAACATAACCAATCAGGCGTATCAAACCGTTGCAGAACGCTGGTTACCTGGTATTAATTATAATGTTCAACTAACTATTAAAATCTAAAAATATGATTAAAAAGTTTTTAAGCTTAGCGGCAATATCGATTTTTTTATTTTCGTGTAGCTCAGACGACGACGCCACGACAACAATCTACGAAACAGATTATTCGGAAGGTATTTACATTGTAAACGAAGGGAATTTTGGTACGCCAAATGCTTCTGTAAGTTCTGTATCAGCAGATTTAAGTAATGTATCAAACAACATCTTCCAGAATGCAAATAATGGAAGAGCTTTAGGAGATGTAGCGCAAAGTATGACTTTTTCTGGAGACTATGCCTATATAGTTGTAAACAGTTCGAACGTAGTTGAAGTAGTAAATAAACACGACTTTACAAGTGTTGCTACAATTTCGGAAGAAATGTCGAGCCCGCGTTACGCAGTGGTAGAAAACAACAAACTGTATGTTACACATATGGCTACACAAGCTAAAAAAGTTACAGTTTACAATGCCACTACGTTCGAGTATATACAAAGTATTGAGTTAGGTTTTCAGCCTGAATTGATTGTTGAAGAAAACGATAAAATTTATGTTTCGGCAAATAAATTTACTACATCTAATAAATTAGCGATTATAAACCCAGCTACAGATACGGTAGAAGAAACTTTGATTTTTGATGCAGCAATTAACGGATTAACAACAGGAAACGATCAGGTTTTTGTATTAACATCTAATGCATCAGAAACAATTATTTCTAAAATTGAAAATAATGTTGCTACTACAGTGTCAACGCACAATGTGGGTAACGCACGATATTTAGAATTTGATACTAATAAATTATACTTTACCTCTAACTTAAATATTTACGAAGTAGCTACTACGGCAAATGCAAATGCTACGGTTTTATTTACTGTTACCGATAACTCGTGGTCGTCGTTATATGGTTTTGAGGTTTTTGATGGAAGAATTTTTACATCGGATGCAAAAGCGTTTACCGAAGATGGAGTAATTACAATTTACAACACAGCAGGTACAATTTTAAAAACATTTAGATCGGGAGTTGGGCCAAACGGTTTTTATAAAGATTAATTTCCCTTTTTTTTTGTTTCCCTTAATTTTATAAAAGAGTTCGATTTTTTCGGGCTCTTTTTTTTGTGGTAACTTCTAATTTTGCAGCGCGCGTTAGGGATGGAAGCTTTGTTTGAGCACATTTTGGAACGAAGTGTAAAAATTGCGAGTGCGAACAGCCCGACGCATTTAGCGAATGAAATGGAGCTAAAATGCGGAACGCCCAAAATAGTTTTACATTTTTTATTTTTGGTATTTTATTTGTGAGTATATTTAGGGTATCTTTTATTTTTGATTGTATGAGTAAGGAAAATCCAAATAATATTAAGTGGTTTACTTTGGCCTCGGTTGTGTTTTTAGGAACTAGTTTTTGCATTTATTTTATGAATGCTAAGGAGAATACGCTATCGAAAAGCGAGCGGGAAAAGGCACAAAAAATGTTTGTGGATACTAAAATGGCATTGGATAGTATTTCGATTTACTTGAATAAAGGACAGGAAAGTTTACAGGCTATCGAGAATTACTCGGAAGTGCGCGAGAAAGTTTTTAAAAATTAATGAATTAGCTTATGAAAAAAATTATACTTATATTAAGCATCATCTTTAATGCTTATTTGATTGAAGCGCAAACTAATTTTGATAAGTTTGAAAAGGATGAAAAGGTAAATTCGGTTATTGTTAACAAAAAAATGTTCGATTTAATAGGGAAAGTAAAAGTTGATGCGGTTGATACGGAAACGCAGAATTACTTGACGTTGATAAAAAAATTGGACTATTTGCGTGTTTTTTCGTCGAAGGATGTAAAAAGTAGCGCGAGTTTGTTAGCAACTGCTGATGCTTATTTAAAGCAGAATCCGTTGGATGAGTTGATGCGCTCGTTAGAAAATGGCAAAAGTGTGAAAATTTTTGTAAAAACTACAGGAACGGATGATGTGTTAAGTGAATTGTTGATGTTGATTGAGGATCAAGGACAAGAGAAACAGGTGACTGTTATGTCGTTGCTTGGTAAGTTTACGTTGAATGAGTTAACGATTTTGACTGATAAGATGAAGTTACCGGGATCTGAAGCGATTAAAAATGCGGCTAAAAAATAATGCCTTTTGATTTATATGATTTTATATGCTGTGCGATGTTTTAATTTTTGATATTTATTGTTCAAATTTATTAATATTTAGAATGTAAAAACTTTTGTTTAGCCCCGATTGCAGCGGCATCCTTTTGTTTTTGGCGTAATAAAATGAAGCTGAAAATAAAAGATATAGCGTAAAGCGGGTTTATAAACTTTGTTTAATGGATGTTTGCTTGCGCTATAAAAATAAAAAACCTCGACGGATTTGTTTGTCGAGGTTTTTTTATTATTTAGAATACGTCTGATTCTTTTAATTTTTCTGTATTAGATACTAATTGCAATTCGTCGATTACTTTTTGGATATTACCATTCATTGCGCCATCTAAATCGTAAATTGTTAAACCAATACGGTGGTCTGTAATACGACCTTGTGGGTAGTTGTACGTACGAATTTTTGCTGAACGGTCTCCAGATGATACCTGCGAGTTACGTTTTTTAGCATCTTCTTCTTGCTTTTTAGCCAATTCCATTTCGTATAAACGAGAACGTAAAACGGTTAAAGCTTTATCTTTATTTTTATGTTGTGATTTTTCGTCCTGACATTGTGCTACTAAACCTGTTGGTACGTGCGTCATACGAACGGCAGATTTTGTAGTGTTTACAGATTGTCCTCCAGGTCCTGATGAACAGAAGAAGTCAATACGAACATCGTTCATATTGATTTGTACGTCAAACTCTTCTGCTTCTGGTAATACCATTACAGTTGCTGCAGATGTG
>CANRKI010000209.1 GCA_947631175.1 uncultured Flavobacterium sp. | reverse complement strand
AGGTAGCTCAGTTGGTTAGAGCGCAGGATTCATAACCCTGAGGTCACGGGTTCAACTCCCGTCTTCGCTACGATAAAAAGGAAACAATTATTGTTTCCTTTTTTTATTGTAAAATGTTTTAGGAAAAAACAAACCCCATATTTATATACGGGGTTAAAAATTATATGTTTTTATTTTGTTCTTTCTCTTCTCCTACAATCTTACGTAAACTTGGAGGGTTTTCGTTTTTCTTTTTCATCTTAAGATTTAAAAATTCGACTAATACTGAGAATCCCATTGCAAAGTAGATATAACCTTTAGAAATATGTTGGTCAAAACCTTCGGCTAATAATGAAACTCCAATTAATAATAAGAATGATAAAGCTAACATTTTTACTGTTGGATGATCGTTTACAAATTTAGAAACTGAACTCGCGGACAACATCATAACTGCAACAGCAATAATTACAGCAGCAATCATAACTTCAATATGTTCTGCCATACCAACTGCAGTAATAACTGAATCTAAAGAAAAAACAATGTCTAAAATTAAAATTTGAACGATAGTTCCTGCAAATGAATGTATTTTTACTTTACCTCCATCTTCTGCAACGCCTTCAATTTTATGATGAATTTCAACTGTTGATTTATAAATTAAAAACAAACCACCAATTAATAAAATTAAATCACGTCCTGATATTGCGAGCTTTTCTAACCATTCGGGGTCTGTAATACCAATTAATGAACCTAAATTGAATAGTGGAGTAGTTAAACTCATTACCCAACTCAATGAAAATAATAATATAACCCTAGTAAACATTGCTAAAAACAAGCCTAGTTGTTGGGCTTTTTTCTGTTGTTCTTTAGGAAGTTTTCCAGAAAGAATAGAAATAAATACAATGTTGTCGATCCCTAAAACGATTTCTAACATAGTTAAAGTAAATAACGCTATTAACGCATCTACTTGGATAAATATTGAAAAATCCATAAAATTTTAATCATTATTAATTAGCTACTTTTTTAATTGTTCCTTTTTCTTTTGTTTTTGATCCAACAATTCCGTATTCAAAATTGTATTCATTTTCAGAAGTATTCAAAATTTTCATATGCACCGCTTTTTTTTCTTGCATGTTTTTAGGATGTAGTTTTTCTAAAACATATTCGCAATCATTAATCCAGCGAATAGATGCAGTGTCTGTTTTTCCGTTATAAGTTTCAATTTCAATAGAATCGTTTCTTACAAAAGTCGAAGAATGTTTTACACCATCTATTTCTTGCTCAAATACAAAAGTACCGGTTTTAAAATGAGCACAGTTTCTTTCTTGATTGTAACAAGAGGTTAAGCCTATTAAAGCTAATCCAAATACAATTTTTTTCATTTATTTTTCTAAATTATCATTAAAAAATCCTTTAACCATAGTCATTATACCTCTAAAAAATAAAAACATCGATAATAAACATATTAATATTCCTAAAAATAATACAGGATAATATAATGGATGTCCTTGGTTTTTAAATGAAGAATGAATAACAATTGGTCCTAAAAACATTAAAGGAATAGCCATCGAAACTCGTTTGACTCCTTTTAATACAGTTACTTTATCAAATTCTGGTGCTGCCATTTTTATTGTAGTTTTTTAACACGTTTGCAACGTTTCCGTATATTTCTAATAGTTTTTTAGCCTCATCTAATTCAATCTTTAGTTCGTCAACAATCATTTGCTGAGCACGATAAACTAATTTATGATTTGAAAGTTTCATATGAGTCATTTTATTACCTTTAACCTTTCCAAGTTGAATCATCGTTGCGGTTGATATCATATTTAAAACCAATTTTTGTGCTGTTCCGGCTTTCATGCGCGAACTACCAGTTACAAATTCAGGTCCAACAATAACTTCAATTGGAAAATCAACTGATAAAGCTAATGGGCTTTCAGGATTACAAGTTATACATGCAGTTGGAATTTTGTTTAACTTACAAAATTGAATTCCTCCAATTACATACGGTGTAGTTCCAGAAGCTGCAATTCCTATAACGAAATCATTAGCGTTAATATTGAAATTTTCTAAATCTACAGCAGCTTGTTTGGCATTATCTTCAGCATTTTCAACGGCATTTCTAATTGCATGATCTCCACCAGCTATTAATCCAATTACTAAATCTGACGAAACTCCATAAGTTGGAGGGCATTCTGAAGCATCTAAAATACCTAATCGACCGGAAGTTCCCGCTCCTATGTAAAAAAGACGACCTTTATTTTTTAATTGACTAACCACTTTTTCAATTACGACTTCAATTTGTGATATAGATTGAGCAACTGCTAATGGAACTGTTTGATCTTCGTTATTTATATTGGTAAGCAATTCACGAATTGTCATTTTTTCTAATGATTCATAATGTGATGTAGCTTCTGTAATTTTATTAAAAGACATGAATAAGATTATAAACAACAAATTTAAAATAAAATATAAAGTATCGTCTGTTAATTATCTTATTTTTAATAAAGATTTCTTTAAAAAAGCCTACTTTTGCAATTCTTAAATAGTAGACCGCCTTATCGCTGTTTTTAAATCAGAGGAAAGTCTGGGCACCATAGAGTAAGCTTAGCGGGTAACGCCCGTCCACCGTGAGGTGAGGACAAGTGCAACAGAAAGAATGTACAGGTAATGCTGTAGTGAAATCAGGTAAACTCTTTGCGGTGAAATGTCATGTAAACCAACGTTTGAGGGCTACTCGCTTGATGTTGGAGGGTAGGCAGATTGAACTTTTAAGTAATTAAAAGTCTAGATAAATGATAAGGAAAAGCACTTTGAAATTAAAGCGCCTTTACAGAACCCAGCTTATAGGTCTACTATTTTTTTAATAATCTATAAAATTAATCATTACTTTCTTAAATCTTTTCTATTAATTTTTTTTACAATCTTTTGACTTAAAGCAAAGGCAAACTTACAAAATTTTGTATTATTTGATTTGTATTACAACTTAAAAGCTTCGACTTTGAACTACAAAAACATTGAAAATTTATAAAGCATAAAACTAAGTGTACAAAAATGTAATACAACTTATCAATTATACTTTTGTTTGTGTAGCCAGTTCAAAAATTTTAACATTTTATCTCCTGATTTTTTGTAGAGATCTCTTAAAAAATATCCAAAAATGTGATGTGTTTTATTGAAAATAAATAGAAAATAAGGTGTTTATTTAGCGTAACAATTGTTTTTTTTTATATGTT
>CANRKI010000208.1 GCA_947631175.1 uncultured Flavobacterium sp. | reverse complement strand
CTCGAACCCTGGCGACCGTTACCAGTCGACAGATTAGCAATCTGCTCCGTTACCACTCCGGCACCTCTCCTTGCGAACAGCTGATTTATCAACCGTTTTGCGAGTGCAAATGTAGTACAACATTTCATTTCACGCAAACTTATTCTGCACTTTTTTCACTTTTTTTTCAATGTTTTTTACAATCTTTTCAATACCAATATCTTACAAAAGTCATTTTTTTCGTGTTAATTTATCAAAACAAACACTTTTTATAATTTTACCACTTTGCTCCTATCTTTACGGTATATCTTTTAAATAAAATCTATTTCTTCTTTTAAAATTCTTATTCGTATTTTATAATATAAAGCTGTGTTAAATATCAATTTTTACTATATTAGCATTTCGAAAAATAAACAAACAAATATTACATTATGAATAAAAAGGTAGTTATCGTTTCGGCGGTTCGTACTCCAATGGGAAGCTTCATGGGAGCTTTATCAACTGTTCCTGCTACAAAATTAGGAGCAACTGCTATTAAAGGTGCTTTAGATAAAATTAATTTAGATCCTAAATTAGTTGACGAAGTTTTGATGGGAAATGTTGTACAAGCTGGTGAGGGACAAGCTCCTGCAAGACAAGCTGCTATTTTTGCTGGTCTTCCAAACACAGTTCCATGTACTACTGTTAATAAAGTATGTGCTTCTGGGATGAAAGCTGTAATGCAAGGTGCACAAGCTATTATGGCAGGTGATGCTGAAGTTGTTGTTGCTGGTGGTATGGAAAACATGAGTCAGATCCCGCATTATATTCACATGAGAAATGGTGCTAAATTTGGTCCAGCTACTTTGTTAGACGGTCTTCAAAAAGATGGTTTAACTGATGCTTATGACAACAACGCTATGGGCGTTTCTGCTGATTTATGTGCATCAAAGTATGAAATAACAAGAGAGCAACAAGATGAATTTGCAATAAATTCTTACAAAAAATCTGCAGCTGCATGGGAAGCTGGTAAATTTGGTAATGAAATTGTTGCTGTTGAAGTGCCTCAACGCAAAGGTGAGCCTGTTATTGTTGATAAAGACGAAGAGTTTACTAATGTTAAATTAGATAAAATCCCATCATTACCAGCTGTATTCACTAAAGGAGGAACTGTAACTGCGGCTAATGCATCTACTATTAATGATGGTGCTGCTGCTTTAATTTTAATGAGCGAAGAAAAAGCAAACGCTTTAGGATTAAAGCCTTTAGCTTACATCACTTCATATGCAGATGCTGCACATGAACCAGAATGGTTTACAACTGCTCCGGCAAAAGCGTTACCAATTGCCTTACAAAAAGCAAACTTAACAAAAGACCAAATTGACTTTTTTGAGTTTAACGAAGCTTTCTCTGTTGTTGGATTAGCTAACACTAAAATCTTAGGTTTAGATGCCGCTAAAGTTAATGTTAACGGAGGTGCTGTTTCTTTAGGTCACCCTCTAGGATGCTCTGGAGCACGTATCATTGTTACTTTAATCAATGTTTTAGAACAAAACAATGCAAAATACGGAGCTGCTGCTATTTGTAATGGTGGTGGTGGTGCTTCTGCAATTGTTATTGAAAAAGCATAATTATTTTAATCATATTATTTCTACAAAATCTCTATTTATTTGAATAGAGATTTTGTATTTTTATCCCCTAAAAATTAATTACATGTACGGTATTTGTATTTTAGCTAATATCCCTTTACGTTTAGAGCCAAGTGATCGAAGTGAAATGACTTCGCAGGTTCTATTTGGTGACTTTTTCGAGATTATTGAAGAACAAGGAAATTGGACTAAAATTAAAACCGATTACGATCATTATGAAGGATGGATTGATACCAAACAGCTCTATAAAATATCAGAAAATGATTATAAAGAACTACAACAAATCCCTCTTCGTGTATCAAACGACATTATCGAATATGTAACCTCTTCTAACGATTTATTAGTTCCTATACATTTGGGATCTGACTTACGATTTTTAGAGTTAGAATCAGCAAATCCTTTTGGTTTTACGTACGAAGGTGTGTATAACAAACCATATACAGATAAAAACGAAATTTTAAAAACTGCCTTTTTATATTTAAACGCGCCTTATATGTGGGGTGGTAAAACACCTTTTGGAATAGATTGTTCTGGATTTACCCAAATGGTGTATAAAACTGCTGGAGTAAAAATTCCGAGAGACGCTTATCAACAAGCAAATATTGGTGAACATTTAAGCTTTATTGAAGAAGCTGAGCCAGGTGATTTGGCTTTTTTTGATAATGAAGAAGGTAAAATTATACATGTTGGCATAATTATGCCTGATAATTATATCATTCACGCTTCGGGCAAAGTTCGTGTAGATAGATTAGACCACCAAGGAATTTATAATATTGATACTGGAAGACATACCCATAAATTACGTGTAATAAGCAAGGTAATTTAAGCCAACCAACCTTCCCTATCTAAACTTCTGTATTGTATAGCTTCGGCTATGTGATTAGCTTTTATATTTTGCGAAGATTCTAAATCGGCAATTGTTCGAGCTACTTTTAAAATTCTATCATAAGCTCTAGCAGATAAATTTAGCTTATCCATCGCTTTTTTCAATAATTCTAGACTTTCATCATTCAATACACAATGCTCACGCAGCAACGAACTTGTCATTTGCGCGTTATAAAACATATTTTCTTTTTCTTTAAAACGATTGAGCTGAATATTTCGGGCTTCAATCACTCTTTTTCTTATTACGTCACTTGATTCGGCCTGTAAAGATTTATCCGATAGCTTTTCAAAAGGAACCGGATTGACCTCAATATGTAAATCAATTCGATCCAACAACGGTCCTGAAATTTTAGACATATATCTTCTCATCTCGGCCATTGTTGCGCTACTAGCATGCTCATCAATAAAATAACCTGACGGACTAGGATTCATGCTAGCTACTAACATAACCGAAGATGGATATGTTACACTATATGGACACTTGTTTGAAGATTCAATTAGTGTTCGTGCTGGTGATGAGGTAAGACAAGGACAGGTTATTGCTAAAGCTGGTAGTAGTGGTCGTTCGACAGGGCTACACTTACATTTTGAAGTTAGAGTAAATGGTGAAAGAGTTAATCCACTTAACTATATTTCTTCTTCAGAACCTAGAAATCCTCAAAATACTTTGGGTGAAGTAGTAGGCTCTGATAACAAACAAACAGTTTGTATGACATTAAAAAGCTATGATATA
>CANRKI010000207.1 GCA_947631175.1 uncultured Flavobacterium sp. | reverse complement strand
TCGGCAGTTGAAATAAATGTAGGTTATAAAGAAAAGGTAACCAATAAAGAGGATTTTTCAAAGTATATTCAAAAACAAAGCTGGAAATATATTTTCAATAAAATGAATATGCAAAAATATGTTACTTCTAAAGTTATGAGTGATATAAATGCTTTTGTAGAGCAACAACAAAAAATACCTTTTACAATGAAAAATATTTACAAAATGTTTGAAATTATTGTAGGTACAAGACAGGAAATATTTAACAGAGCATTAGAAGAAGCAATTGATAATTTTACAAAATACACTCACGAAAATAGGTTTCAAGTTGATGGGTGGAAAACAAACAGTTCTTATATGCTTAATAAAAAGATAATTGTAAATGCTGTTTGTGGATTTGGTTTTAATAATACATTAAGAATAAATTTTGATAGTTATTCTACACGTTATTTAAACGATTTAACAAAAGTGTTGTGTTCTCTAACAGGTAAAAATTACGATGATATACAAGATATAAATATACATCAGCAAGATAACATACCTAAATTAGAAACTAATACTTGGTACGATTGGGGATTCTTTGAATTTAAAGTGTTTAAAAAAGGTACAGGGCATTTTAAGTTTAAAAATATAGAAGATTGGTATATTTTAAATCAAGCATACGGAAAATTAAAAGGATTTACATTAACAGATAGTTATAAATAGAATATTTTTTGTATATTTGTATTTGAATCCGCCAAGATTGAAGATATTAATTCAAATCCCTCTTTTTAGTTTACTTGGCGGTACTAATTAGGGGGATTTTTTTATTTTATGAAAACAAATCAAATTATGTTACGACCTATGGGTGATTTCAAAGTAGCACAGAGAACAAAAGATGGTTATTTTGATTTTAATACTCTTTTAGAATCTGTTAATTACATTGAAGATAAAAACATAAGGTACAATGAGTTTTTAAGATTAAGTTCTGTGCAAAATGAAGTAAAGAGTTTAAATGAATATTATAACATAAACTCTATTTGTATAGAAAAAGGTAAAAACACTAATTATGGAAAAGAAAGGGATTGTATTTGGATGCACCCTGAATTATTTTTAAGTTGTTGTTTATTAGTAAGTCCTAAATTAAAGTATCAAATTTATTCAACTATAAATGTAAATGATTTGTTTACAAAAGAAAATAACTTTAAAGAAATAAAGAAGCGGGAGCAAAATTTATATTTAATACATGATTCTTTTACTAAAGAAGTTAAAATAGGTAAGTCTTTTAATACAAATAGAAGAATAAAAGAACTAAGTTTATCTTCTAAAGGTAAATTAACATTGCTTTTTGATATTAATGAAGCTGGTTATTTAGAGTTTAAAATACACGATGAATTTAAACACCTTAGAAAAAGAGGGGAATGGTTTACTTATGATGAATCAATAATAAAAAGATTTAATGATTTGAAAATAGAGTTTAAAGAAAAGCATTATAAATTATGAAGCAATCTAAAAAACAATCATTAAAAGAAACCGTTATATCTACCTTTATAGGTTTAGCGGTTTCACTTATAACGCAGATATAAATCTAAAGAAATGAGAACACAAACTGAAGAAAAATTACAACAAGATTGCCTTTGTTTTTTTACGAACACCTACGGCTTAAAACATCACTCGCCACGCTTGTTATTTTATAGCGTGGCAAATGAAATCGGTGCAAGTGTAGCGTATTCAATCGGTAATACTAAAAAAATAAAAGACACGTTAAGTCGTGTTATGGCAAAGTTCAAACTAACAGGATTCAAAAAAGGAGTAGCAGACGTTCATTTATGTTTTCCAAATGGTAAGTTAGTTTATATTGAATTTAAGACTGCAACGGGTACTCAAAGACCGGAACAAAAAGAGTTTCAAATGCAGGTTGAAGCATTAGGTTTTAAGTATTATATTGTTCGGAGTTTGGAAGAGTTTAAAGAGATCGTATGTTCACACATCTAAGTAAATTAAATCCGTATCACATTTACAGCATTAACCACGATAAAATAATACGTGATGATTTTCGTATGAGTTTTTCACATCCTAAATTAATAAAGGCTGATTATATAAAATTGCCCGAACTATCTTTAAATGAAGTGAGGGCAATTATAATAGAATTAAAAAAAGACGAGCGTTTTATTGACATGGCACGTGGTTTTGCGATAAATATAAGCGAGAATTGGCAAAAGATACGAATAGGAGAAAATACACAGCGTGTTAAAGAATTGTTAAAGTTTATAAAACGTGAGGATAAAGGGGTATATTTGTAAAGAATTTAATAGATAAGATTATGAAACTAACAGGAAAAGCAAAAGAGGATTTTAGTTACAAATATAATATGAGTAACTTTAATGAATATTCAGAAGTATTACAAAACGCATTAATAATTGAGTTTTTTGACAGTTTGGGGATTTATATCTTAATAACTGATTTTGACGATTATGACTTTTGGTGTGAATTTAAAGGATTAAGTTATTCTATATTAGGAAAAACACGCCAAGAAGCAATAGAACAAGCAATAATAAAAGCAAACGAGATATATAATGAGAGAAATATTATTTAGAGGTAAAAGAAATGGTAAATAGGTTTACGGATATTATAATTATTGCAAAATAAACAATATCCACGAAATTATATCTGAACAACATGGATGTATAGGTGTGAAGGTTGAAAAAGAAACAATCGGACAATTCACAGGTATTTTAGACGCGGAAGGAAATAAAGTATTTGAAAACGACATGCTTGAATTTCCTTTTGATTTAGGACAAGCTTATGTTGTTTATGATGGTATACGTTTCGCAGTTAAAAGCGAAGGTAGTGAGGCTATTGATTATAAACCATTAGAGGTTTTAAAACAATGTAAAATAATCGGAAACATACACGAATAATTATGAAACTAACAAAAGAAAATATTTACATCGACCTAAGAGGTAAGAGTAAAGAGGAATTAACAGATTTGTATAGCTTTTTAGAAAGAATTGGAGAAAAGCTTTATAGAGATAATTTAGAATATTTCTTAGATCATGAATACGCAACGGAAGTTTCTCAAAGATTAGGTTTAGATGATTATAATAAATGGTCTAATGATATCAGCGAAAACAAAACCGAAGTAACAATACAACAATTAAAAGAAATATTACAACCTATGGAAACGCTCCAAGAAAAAGAACAACGACTTTTAAAAGAATTAGAAGAAGTTAGAAAAGAGATTGAAGAAAATGAAATTAAAGTGGGG
>CANRKI010000206.1 GCA_947631175.1 uncultured Flavobacterium sp. | reverse complement strand
TTAATGCACCAACTATAGGAAACAATACTGGGCTAGACTTTCCCCAAAATTCAGGATTTGCCTGCCATAATAATTCTTGCTCACATTCTTTATTAAATACAGACTTTAATTCTGCGCCCTTAGTATTGACAGTAATTCTTAGATTTTCGTTTTCTAGATGATGCATAAATTTTCATTCTATATTATAGTTTTGAATTACATTCAATGGTTTCCATCCCAATTGTTCCTTTGCTTTTCTGTTTGAAAAAGTTAGTGATTCTGTAATCTTTTTTAGTTTTAAAGAATTTATAGGAGCTTTTGATCCTAATAAATCACCTACTAATGCCATGGCTTTTGCAACAAAGAAGGGTATTTTTTTTGGCTGCTTTTTATTCAGCTGTGTAGAGATGATAGTCTCTAACTCTCTAAATGATGGTTGTGAATCATCACAAACATTGTATACTCCACCTTTTTCAACCAATAGTGGAATAAGTGTAGCAATATCATTTACCATCAATACGCTTTTACGTGCCGTGCCGCCACCAATTGAAAGGTATTTACCCGTTTTTATACCACTAACCATCGCGCCTAAATTTCCTGGTGCATTTGGCCCCGCAATCAACGAAGGTCGAATAATTGACAACTTAACGTTATTTTTAGCACACCATTCTGTAAGATATTGCTCTGCTTTAATCTTACTTAATGCATAAGGTGTTTCACCATTTAGCGGATGTTCTTCGCTAATGTTATTTCCAAACTCTACACCATAAACAGCTACTGTACTAACAAAAATAAATGACGTTGGTAACGTTGATTCTTCTAACGCTTTACACAAATTTACGGTTCCCTGATAATTCACATCAAAAAACACTTTTTCTTCGGCCGCTGACTTAGGAATACTGTGCGCTTTACCTGCTGCATGAAAAACTATATCGAAATTTTCGGTAAGCTGAGGGATTTCTTTTGAAAGGTCTGTATTAAAGTTATCAGCTTCTGTTAAGCCCATTGTCTTTACCTCATAAATCTTGTCTAATAAAGGTTTTACATTCTGACCCAAAAAACCAGATGCACCTGTGAAGAGTAATTTCATATTAATTTTTATTACTTAAAACTTGCTTCCAATGATCAACTTCTTTCAAATTAAAAACTTCTTGTATCCACCCATTTAAGGACATACTTTCATATATGGTACTATCAATGTGGTGAAATTGAGATTTAAAAAAGCTTTCGTCATATACTGGATTATTCCTATCAATAATCCAAATATTATTTTCACTATAAAAAGGATACCTCTTTACATTCTCGTTTGTAGTAATTAATTTTCTACCTGCTCCTAAAGTTTCAAATGTTCGCATTGTTAAACCGTTTTGGTCAGGATGATTTATATCTAAAATTGCTTTTGAATCTTTATAAATGGTAATTATTTCTTGATGGGCAAGACTGTTAAACGATATTTTTTCAGAATCAAAATTTTTAAATGATTTTTCAGTTAATTTCTTAATTTTAAATAACAATTTACTTGGCGAATAATAAAATGTAAACATTTCAAAACCATTCAATTTACTCCAATTATTTGCGTTTTCAGCAATAATATAACGATCAGAATGAGCAGTACCAATGAAAGCTAAATCATACTTAAAATGGTTACTATTTTTTAAATACAAATTTGAATAATCAGTAGCAAAAAATAAAGGTCTGAACCCCATTCCATATTTCACAGCATCATTACTATCAAAGGTATATTTAGAATCAAACAATTCCATTATATCCAAACCATTTTTATTGTTTTTAAAAGAATCGTAGGTATAATAAATTAGTTTGATCTCGGGATTATTTTTACGTAGAAATTCAATGAAAAATTTTGGAACAGCTTCCCCTTTTATTAATAAAAAAAAATCAAATTTTTTATCTTTTAATTCTGTTACTAGCTTATTGTAATATGCTGTAATTTTAGTTTTGTAAACTTCTTTTTTAAAACGAATGATAGCTTTTGAAAAGAAAGAATTAGATGGTCGTTCATCATACAATTCAACGGTGGCACCCATTCTTTCTAATTCTTTTTTAATAAGAACCTCATAATCGAAGAACTTTACAGAAATTAATAGTATATTTTTATTTTGTAACATAACACTATTTATACAAGCCTTTAGCTTTCATTTCATCTATTGATTTCTGGTATTGGTCTTCTTGCACTTCTTGTGTATTTACCCATTGTGTAAATTGCGCAAGACCTTGTTCGAAAGATACTTTAGGCTCGAAACCTAATAACGTTTTTATCTTTGTTAAATCGGCATAGTTGTGGCGAATATCTCCTAAACGATAGTTTCCAGAAACTGTTACCGGTACATCTACACCATAGTTTTTTATTAATCCGTTCGCTACTTCTAATACATCTGTTGCAACCCCTGTTCCTACATTAAAAACTTCGTTGTTTGCTTCTTCTTTTTCTAAACCTAAAATAGTCGCATCTACTACATCGTCAATAAAAACAAAGTCACGAGTTTCTTTACCATCTTCGAAGATATTGATTCCATTTCCGTTTTTAATTTGAGTTGAGAAAATAGATAAAATACCTGTATATGGATTTTTTAATGATTGCCCTGGTCCGTAAACATTTTGATATCTAAATGCAACACCCGCAATACCAATGGTAGGACAAACCGTAAGGACCATTTGTTCTTGGTTTTGCTTGGTAATACCATATACTGATGAAGGATGAATTTTAGAATTTTCATCTGTCCCAACTAAAGTTAATGCTGAAGATCCTGGATATTTTACTTCAAAATCTCCTTTGTCCATAAACTCTGCAGTACGTTGTGTAGGATAAACGGCGCCTAATTCTTTACTAATATATTTACCTTCTCCGTAAATAGAACGTGAAGATGCTACAACAACTTTTTTGATAGAGTGTTTTGTATTCACTAACAAATCCAGTAGCAAAGCGGTACCATTGATATTAACATCAATGTATTTTTTTACTTCGTACATTGATTGTCCTGTACCTGTTTCTGCAGCATAATGCACAATAGCGTCTTGCCCCTCGATTGCTTTTTTCCAATCTTCTTCGTTAGTTACTGTACCTAAAATAAATTTCACTTTATTTTTTATGCTTAAATACAGCGGTGAACTAACTTCAGGATTTTCTCCATGAATTTGTGGTGAAAGATTATCTAATACCGTTATATTATAACCTTTATCGATTAATAAGACGGCTTGTTTATGGTAAGCATTACCATCATATGATAAATCATAAAAATGA
>CANRKI010000205.1 GCA_947631175.1 uncultured Flavobacterium sp. | reverse complement strand
TTGCTGCAGATGTGTGTACACGACCTTGTGTTTCGGTTTGAGGTACACGTTGTACGCGGTGTACTCCTGCTTCGAATTTTAATGTTCCGTACACATCCTCGCCTGTTACTTCGAAAATAATTTCTTTATAACCTCCAGAAGTACCTTCTGATACGTCGACAACAGATGTTCTCCACCCTTTGTTTTCACAATATTTTGTGTACATACGGAAAAGATCACCAGCAAAAATTGAAGCTTCGTCCCCACCCGTACCTGCACGGATTTCGACCATTACGTTTTTCGCGTCTTCTGGATCTTTAGGGATTAACATGAATTTAATCTCTTCTTCTAATTCTGGAAGTCTAGACTTTGCTTCTTCTAATTGAAGTTTAGCCATTTCTACCATCTCAGCATCTGACCCATCTGCAAGGATTTCGTTTGCCTCGTCAATATTCCCTTTAACATTAATGTACTCGTCGCGTTTTTCAACAAGTGCTTTAAGGTCTTTATATTCTTTATTTAATTGAACATATCGTTTTTGATCTGAGATAACATCGGGTTGGATGATTAAATCAGAAATTTCGTCAAAACGTTGTTTTACATACTGTAGTCTATCTAACATGATTGTAGTACTTTATTCGGGTGCAAAAATATAACTTTTTTTTGGGAGTTAAAAGTGCTTTATTATAGATTTAATATGATTTGTAATAGATAAAAAAAATAGCCTGAAAAAATTCAGGCTATTTTATAAATATTTAGAAATAGATTAAGCTATTTTAAAACGTTTTCTATCGTTTTCGTTTAAGTAAATTTTACGTAAACGTAATGATTTTGGTGTAACCTCAACGTATTCATCTTTTTGGATGTACTCTAAAGCTTCCTCTAAAGAGAATTTGATAGCTGGGATGATACGAGCTTTATCGTCTGCACCAGAAGAACGTACGTTCGTTAATTTTTTAGTTTTAGTAACGTTAACTACCATATCGTCGCCACGAGAGTTCTCTCCAATAACTTGACCTTCGTAAATATCTTCGTTAGGATCAACAAAGAATTTACCACGATCTTGTAATTTATCGATAGAGTAAGGAATTGCTTTACCGTTTTCCATAGAGATTAATGAACCGTTGTTACGACCAGCAATTTCACCTTTGTATGGTTGATATTCTAAGAAACGGTGTGCCATAATTGCCTCACCAGCTGTAGCTGTTAATAATTGGTTACGTAAACCGATGATACCACGAGAAGGAATGTTGAACATAATGATCATACGGTCTCCTTTTGGTTCCATAGATAACATTTCACCTTTACGTAATGTTACGAACTCTACTGCACGACCTGATAAGTTTTCTGGAATATCGATTGTTAATTCCTCAATTGGTTCACATTTAACACCATCAATTTCTTTAATGATAACTTGTGGCTGCCCAATTTGTAATTCGTAACCTTCACGACGCATGGTTTCAATTAAAACTGATAAGTGTAATACCCCACGACCAAATACCATGAATTTATCTGCAGAATCTGTTTCGTTAACACGTAACGCTAAGTTTTTCTCTAATTCTTTGCTTAAACGGTCTTTAATGTGACGAGAAGTTACAAATTTACCTTCTTTACCAAAGAAAGGAGAGTCGTTAATTGTAAATAACATACTCATTGTTGGCTCATCAATAGAAATTGATGCTAAAGCTTCTGGATTTTCGAAATCAGCGATAGTATCTCCAATTTCAAAACCTTCTAAACCTACAACCGCACAAATATCACCTGCTTGAACAGATTCTACTTTACGACGACCTAAACCTTCAAAAGTATGTAATTCTTTAATTTTAGTTTTCACAATTTTACCATCGCGTTTAACTAAAGAAATGTTCATACCTTCTTTTAACTCTCCACGTTGTAAACGCCCAATTGCGATACGACCTGTGAAAGAAGAATAGTCTAAAGAAGTAATTAACATTTGAGGAGTACCTACAGTATCTACTTGTGGAGCTGGAACATTAGCTAGAACCATATCTAATAATGGCTCTAAACTATCTGTTTGGTTTTTCCAATCTGTAGACATCCAGTTGTTTTTAGCAGAACCGTAAACTACTGGGAAATCTAATTGATCTTCTGTAGCACCTAATTCGAACATTAAGTCGAATACTTTTTCGTAAACTTCTTCTGGAGTACAGTTTTCTTTGTCTACTTTATTAATAACAACGCAAGGCTTTTTACCTAAGCTAATTGCTTTTTGTAACACGAAACGAGTTTGAGGCATTGGACCCTCAAAAGCATCTACTAATAAACAAACACCATCTGCCATGTTTAATACACGCTCTACCTCACCTCCAAAATCCGCGTGGCCTGGAGTATCAATAATGTTGATTTTAGTACCTTTATATTGAACAGATACGTTTTTAGATGTAATAGTAATACCTCTTTCACGCTCGATATCATTATTGTCAAGAATTAAATCACCTGAGTTCTCATTTTCTCTAAATAAGTTACAGTGATACATAATTTTGTCTACCAAAGTTGTTTTACCGTGGTCAACGTGTGCAATAATAGCGATGTTTCTTATAGATGTCATATAATTAATTTGAAAGTGCAAAATTAGTAAAAAAATTTTAAGCACTAAAGTATTATGAATGAATTTATTAAATACAAAAAAAGCTCTCAAAAAGATGAGAGCTTTTAATATGTTACATAAACAATTATGCTAATTTAGCAACGTGTTTAGTTAATTTAGATTTTAAGTTCGAAGCTTTATTAGCGTGGATGATATTTTTCTTAGCTAATTTATCGATCATAGAAATTACAGTTGGTAATTTAGCTGCAGCTTCTGCTTGAACTGTTGCTACGCGGATTGCTTTGATAGCGTTACGTGTAGTTTTGTGTTGGTATCTGTTTAATACTCTTTTTTTCTCGTTGCTTCTGATTCTTTTTAAAGCTGACTTGTGATTTGCCATTTTTTCTTAATTTAATTGTAAAGTTATAATATAAACTATTAGTTAAAAAAGAAAAACCTCCCACAATATTTAATTTACAAATTTAGATACAGTAAAAAAAACATCACTTTGGTTTTAACTAATAAAATATTCCCAGAGACACTTGTTAATATTTTATAAAACTTATTTACAACTAATTCTAGTAGCCCGTAGGGGAATCGAACCCCTCTTGCAAGAATGAAAATCTTGAGTCCTAACCGATAGACGAACGGGCCAAAATTAATTATAATTTATTGAAAAAACAAATTGTAGCCCGTAGGGGAATCGAACCCCTCTTGCAAGAATGAA
>CANRKI010000204.1 GCA_947631175.1 uncultured Flavobacterium sp. | reverse complement strand
TATCTAATCATTGCGCAAGAGAAAGATAGTAGGTAAAAGTTTGCAACAGCTACTTAAAAAACTGCAGGTAAACACAACCAAATTAATTTTAGTTAATATGAAAAAATTTTTATTTAGTGCATTGGCGTGCGTAGCTTTTGCGGGAAGTAGTTTTGCTTCGAATGAAGTAGTGTCAGATTTTGAAGCTGATAAAATAGAATTTGCTCCATGTAGAGCTACAGTTTATATTTATAATGCATCATTAGAAATGATTGGAACGAAAGAGTTAGTCACTGATACACCTACTCATTCTGGTTGTGTATTAGCTGGAGGGGCTTTTCTTGCTGAATTGGAAGCTGCATATCCAGGGAATTCATTCGAAATTACTTTTGATTATTAATATGTAGAGTAAGCATACCATGATTTTTTAATCATGGTATGCTTTTATAGGAGCTTATGAATTATTTTAAAATTACTACCAAGTTGTATATTATAATTGTTTTTTTATTAACACTTAATTGTTATAGTCAAAATAATCTATTAAAATACAAATGTTATTTTAATACTTCTTTTCCATTTACTATGGATGCTTATTTACAATTTAATGATGAATCTTCTTATTTTAAAGTTGACTTTAATACTAGAAAAATTACACGTGAACATTTATCTGAATTAAAAGATACTGAACCTTTGATAAAACCCCTAAATAAGATTGATTTATACTATTTTAAAAAAGATTCTTTAGTTTTGAATTATACAGAATGGTTAGGGAAAGAAGAAGTTTTGATTAAAGATGAACTTCCAAGAATAGATTGGGTTATTACAAATGAAACTAAGCAAATAAACAAATTTTTAGCTTATAAAGCTACGGGTGATTTTAGAGGAAGAAAATGGATTTCTTGGTTTACCCCAGATCTTCCTTATTCATTTGGTCCATGGAAATTAAATGGTCTTCCAGGGGTGATATTGTTGGCTTACGATTCAGAACAAAGGTATTCTTATCAATTAGTAGAAATTATAGCGCAGAGCGATTTAAAACTAAGGGAAGAGTTTTTAAAAAAAACAAAAAATATTAGAGAATTACCTTTGAAAATATATTGGGAAGAATATTGGGAAGGACTTGAAAATGCAATAAACTTGGCGGCAACAAATCATCGTGCAACTGTTACAAGTAAGAATGATATAAGAACAAAAAATAGTAGAATGGAACTCATCTACGAATGGGAAGAAGATGTTAAGAGAGAATAACTTATAATACACTACATGCCAAAAAAACTTATAACCTTAGTATTGCTAGTACTAACAACCGTTTCTTTACACGCACAAACCGTTTGTAAAGGCACGGTTGTTAATTTAAATAAAGACCCCGTAACTAATGCCTCGGTTTTAATTAAAGATACCAACGATAACATACTACAATTTGGTTTTACCAATGCGCAAGGAGCTTTTAGTATTACTACCGAAAACCAAGGTAGTTTTGTGGTAGAGGTAAACAAAATGGATTTTGTTAAGCAACAACAACCCCTAAACATAACCAATGACAAAAAAGAATACACGTTTACATTTATCTTAGAAGAAAGTAATGAGATTTTAGAAGATTTGGTTATTGAAATTGATAACCCTATAAAACTACGTGGCGATACGTTAATTTACGATGCTAAAGCATTTAGTACCGGGCGCGAAGTAGTCGTTGAAGATTTATTAAAAAACATACCAGGCATTACTGTTGAAAAAGATGGTAAAATTAAGTTTGAAGATACCGAAATTGAAAAAGTAATGGTTGATGGCGATGATTTTTTCAATCGTGGGTATAGTCTTTTAACTAAAAACATGCCTAATAAACCATTAGATAAGGTAGAAGTGTTGCGTAATTATAGCAACAACAAATTATTAAAAGGAGTTGAAAACAGCAACAAAGTAGCCTTAAATCTAACCGTTGATGAAGCGTATAAAGATTTATGGTTTGGCGATATAAGCTTAGGGTATGGCTTGGTGAGTGAAAACCGTTACGATGTATCGGGTAACCTAATGAATTTTAGCAAAAAACACAAAAATTTTTTAACCTATGGCTTAAACAATGTGGGTGCAGATCGTGTAGGATCGTTGGAAGATATGTTCTATAACAATTATGAGGTAGAATCTATTGGGCAAGGTAGTCAACTTTATCAATTAATGGGCTTAAGAGGTAGTAGTGCAGGGCAATTAAAAGATCATAGAGCACGTATTAATAATGCCGAACATGTTTCGTTAAGTACTATTGTACCCGTAACCGAAAAACTAAAAGTAAAAATAGTAGGTTTTTTAGGTGGCGATGAAAACTACGCTTTTAACAATAGTTATAGTGTAACCAGTGTAGGGAATACTTATTTAGAAAACACCGAAAGTAATCAGTTTAAAAGTCATCTTAAAAAGGGGCATGTAAACCTTTTGGCAACGTATGATGTTTCTAAAACCCAAATGTTGCAAGTAAGTTCGGTTTACAATCAGGGAAACACCAGTAATTACAACGACCTTACATTTAACGGTACAAATACTTTGGAGCGTTTGGAAACCAAGAATACTTTTTTTGATCAAAAAATAACCTACACCCATAAATGGAAAGATAAAAATGTGGTATTGCTAAAAGCGCGTTATTTCTCGAATAAAATTCCACAGCTTTATAACATTGACGATTATTTAATGGGTGATTTATTTTCGTTTGATGCCGATGCTATGAACAATGATATTAAAAACGAGCAAACTTTTGCAGGATTGGAAGCCGACTTTAAATTGAAACAAAAGAACGATGATTTGATTGAATTTCAAGTAGGTTTTGAACACACCACCCAGGCTATGAATACCGTTTTTAGTATGTTTGACGATGGGGTAGCTTTTCGCCCTAATGGTTTTCAAACAGATAGTTCTTTTACCTTAGGTGATTTGTATGCAAAAAGTGGTTATACTTGGAAATGGAAAACGTTTAAACTATCGGGGCGTGCAGAAGCACATCAGCTTTTTAACCAATTTAAAACCCTTAATTCTAATAAAAAGCAAAATCCTTTCTATGTAAATCCATCGTTAAATTTTACTTGGGATGTTACACCAACGCATATCTTCAGTGGTTCGTATAGAATTAATTTCAATAACACTTCATTTGTAAATGTTAATGATACGTATTTGTTAACATCATCCCGAAGTTTTTCAAGAGGGTTAGGAAGCTTTAAATTAACCGATTATCAAAATGCGAATTTAGGGTATAGCATTCGTCATTATTTAAACCGGTATCGTTTTTCATT
>CANRKI010000203.1 GCA_947631175.1 uncultured Flavobacterium sp. | reverse complement strand
CATCATATTTTACTTTTCTTGCCATAAAAAATGCCCCCAAAAGTGTCTAACTTTTTGGGGGCAGTGTAAAGTAATCATAAACTTTTTAGCGATAAATCCGAATATTTCTATTTTACATTTTCTGATTATCAATGGCAATTAACCAACGAACACAAAATAATAAACGGATACACATGCTATAAAGCAATAGGAAGTTTACAAGCGCTAAACCCAAAATTGCCTCGTTATTATTTTGAAGCTTGGTATTGTCCAGAAATCCCAATTTCATTAGGGCCAGAATATTTTGCAGGTTTACCAGGCTTAATATTTGAAGCGTATTTTTTAGATGGATAAGATTTACATTGGAAACTTAAATCTATTGAGAAATTAGAGAAAACAGATTTTCAATTTCCAGATGTTTCAAATTCCGAGTCATACATAGATTCATATAAAAGAACCTATGATTTTTTTCAATCGTTAAAAAAATAAATCAAAATTTTTAAACCTCCAGTCGAATCTGATGCTATTTCGTATCAAGATTATGATAAAATTTATTACGATGCCATTCAAGAAATAATGAAAAAATAAACCTAGCGTTCCCTGCACAAAAACTCCTAGCGTCGTTTTTTACAGGTCGCGTCTTTCGCTGTATCTTTTATTTTATGGCTTCGAGACCCTCAGCCACCAATAAAAGGATGCCGCTCCAACCGCTAACGCAAAAAAAAATAAACCGTAACATTTTGTTCAAAATGTCGTAATATTTATAATTTGTTTATTTGTTTATTAACATTAAAATAAACAATTATGAAAAAGTTATTTTTTACAGCCATTTGCGCAATGGCTTTTAGCAATGGGTTTGCACAATCAGGAGGAATTAATTGGGAGTGTGTTAGTATTGCAGCAGAATCTGCTCAAGCAAATAAAGATTCTAATCCTAAATTAACAGATGCGCAATTAGTAGCTATTTATAATCAAACGTATAACACATGTGTTAAGAGTGGAAGTAATACTGTAATTGTTGTAGGTCCTGTAGATAAAGGGATCTCTAAAAATTAATATTTAGCTAGCACGCAAGTGCTAGCTTTTACATGCATTTATGAAAAAAATAGTTTTTACATTTTTAATAAGTCTACAAGCATTTGCTCAAAATTTAGATGTTACTCAGGTTAAATATAAATTTATACCTGCTACACAAGATGTGCCGCTTACAAAATCTCAAGAAAGATGTAATGAAATATTAAAAAAAGAATATACTTTGTTTTCTTTCAATAAACAAAAAGCGAAATATGAGAACTTAGGCGATATACGTTTATTTGATGATATTGATTATTTATTAGCTCAAATTTATTTAGGGCAAACGCTAATATTTGATCTTGAAAATAATAACACCTATTTATTTCCTTTAACTTCAAATCCAGAATTCTATTTTAAATTTAAAACCAAAATCCACAATTGGGTATTAACAAATGAGTCTAAAATTATTAATGGAATAACTTGTTATAAGGCCACATTACGTATAGTAACATTTAATACTAATAGAGACGGTTCAAAAAAAGAATTAATTTTTGATTATGACGCTTGGTACGCACCTAGTATTCCAATAAATGTTTTTTTCAATGAAATAAATGGTTTACCTGGTTTAATATTAGAATTAGTTTCTAAAAATGTTGGTAGTTTGGTTGCAGAAAGTATTAAACACGGAGTGAGTGTTAATAAAGATTATTTTACCCCAAATAATAATTTGTATGAACGTACGGATTATGAAGAATATATTTCAAATTCTATTAAATTAATCAATAGTGTTAAATAATGAATAGATTATTATATATAAAAATTTTATTTGTGTTTTTATACATAAATGTAACGGCACAAAACTTTAAAATTGAATATCAAAATCAACTAGATTTAAACGATAAACGCATTTTTACTTTAGATATTAAAAATGATAAAGCCCATTTTTATGCCAACGAAAAATTTAAAACTATAAAGTCTATAAATGAAAATTTCTATGATTTTAAAAATAATAAATCATATTTAGTTTTTCCAGAACAAAAAATTATAAATATTACAAAGGATTACTTAGTGGAAAGACCTTATGTTAAAAAATGGCAAATCACCAACCATAGTAAAACAATATTAGGTTATAAATGTACAGAAGCAATTGCTGATATTTTTGATCCGGTATTAGGTAAAAATATTAAAGTTAAAATTTGGTACAGGCCTAAAATTAAGTATAAAATAGGTCCTAATGGATTATTAAATACACCCGGTTTAGTTTTAGAGCTAGAAACTGATTATTATAAGTTTACTGCTACTAAGGTTATTACAAAACCTGCAATATCTAAAATTAATTTTCCAGATTTCGAAAGGGTGACCTATAATAAAATTAATGAAATAATAGGTTTTAATATTTGATTTTTTAAAAGTAAAACTTACTGTAATAAAATATGTTATTATTTAAATGAAAAAATATATAAGTTTATTGATTTATTTGTTAACCATTTTTGCTTATTCTCAAAATATAAAAATTGTTTATAATCTAAAATATCATATTAATTTAGATACTATTACTAATAAAAATAGTAAAGAAATTTATTCGCACATTATAAAAGGTATTCCTAATATTCAAGGCGAGCTAGTCATTTTAAACGAGGAAAGTAATTTTAAGCAACTAGGTTATCTAACTAGAAATAAAAATTCAAAACAAAACTTTATTTCTAATTACTATTCCAATACAGTTTCTAAAAAAGTTTACAGTTTACAAGGTAATTCCTTGTTAGGAGACTCAAAAATTATTTATGACAATATGTATTATAATTTTTCTGACTTTAATTGGGAACTAACTAAAGAAACAAAAAAAATAGGTAATTACATTTGTTTTAAAGCAGTAGGTGTTAAAAAATCAGTTAAAGTTGAAGCGCTAAAACGTAATTTTAATGAGGATTTGGTTGCTTGGTATTGTCCAGAATTGCCATATAGTTTTGGACCCGAATTATTTGTAGGATTACCAGGATTAGTTTTTGAGGCTTATAATGCTAACGGACAAGGTAAACACTGGTTAATAGATAAAATTATTCGAAATCATAAAATTGAGATTATAAAGCCCAAAGGAAAAGCACTACATTATGTAGAAGCCGAAAAAATGTTATTAGATGATTTTAATAAATTCATGAAAAAATAAGTTTAGCGTTCCCTGCACAAAAACTCCTAACGTCGTTTTTTACAGGTCGCGTCTTCCGCTGTATCTTTTATTTTATGGCTTCGAGACCCTCAGCCA
>CANRKI010000202.1 GCA_947631175.1 uncultured Flavobacterium sp. | reverse complement strand
TGAGTTCTTCTCTTATCTCTTCTTGTTTTCGAGGTTTTTCTCTTAGGATGTGCCATCTTACAATATTATTTATCTGTTAATAGTTGTTTTAATTTTTCCCAACGTGGGTCAATTGTATCGTTTTCTTCTTTTGCTGGTTCTGATTCTTCTTCGTCATCAAAATCTTCATCATCAATAGAGTCAAATATATCTAAATCTTCGTCGTCTAAAAAGTCTAAGTCTAAATCTTGATCATCGTCTTCTTCTAAATGATCAGGATGAACTCTTCGAACTGGAATAGACAATACTATCATTTCGTAAATGTATTGCTTTACATCTACTTGATGTTCAGAAAAAGGAATTACTAATAATTCTTCATTTTCATCATTAAACTCTTCTCCAAATTTTACAATAAGTTTCAAATTACCCGAAATTGGTAAATCAAAAATTTCTCCTGTAACATCACATGGCACAGTTACGGTACCAGTGTGAGAAAAGCTCAGCTCTAAAAGTGTTGCTTTTTTTTCAAATTCCAAAGCAACATTTACATTTAACTGTTCTATATCATCGTATCCAAAGCTTTCTACAAAGTCTTTTTCAACCTGAAAGTCAAAGTGGTGTTTACCTAATTTTAATCCTACAAACGGGATTAAAAAGTCTTTTTCCTTGTTCATAACCACATTTTTGAGCGTGCAAAGATAATTTTTTTTTTAAATAAAATCTACTTTTTCAGACACTTTTTTATTTTTATTGCTCTTTTTGTACTTGAAGTTGGTTTTTAGTTAACTCCTCATATTCAATTCTATTACGATAAACGTCAAGTGATAAATATAAAGCTGCGGTAAACGAGCTAGAGTCGGCAATTCCCTTTCCAGCTATTCCAAACGCTGTCCCATGATCGGGAGACGTGCGTATTTTATTTAACCCCGCCGTAAAGTTAACTCCGTTGCCAAAAGACAAGGTTTTAAAAGGAATTAAGCCTTGATCGTGATACATAGCTAAAACTGCATCATAGTTTTCGTATTCAGAATTTCCAAAGAATCCATCAGCCGAATAAGGTCCAAATACCTTATAACCTGAACCAAATAATTCTTGAATAACAGGTCGTATAATTTTATCATCTTCGTCGCCAATTACACCACCGTCACCACAATGCGGATTTAATCCTAAAACAGCAATCTTAGGCATATTTATTTTAAAATCTGCTTTTAACGATTCGAAAATAGTATGTATTTTTGACTTTAACAACTCTGGAGTGATATGAGACGACACTTCTTGCAATGGCAAATGATCTGTAGCTAAACCTACGCGTAAATTATCATGAACCATAAACATTAAAGCATCACCAGATAATTGCTCATTTAAATAGTCTGTATGCCCAGGAAAACTAAATTCCTCAGATTGTATATTATATTTATTAATTGGTGCAGTAACTAAAACATCTACAAAACCATCAGCCAAAGCCTCAGTTGCAGCTCGAAACGATTTTATGGCATACTTACCAACGTTATCATCAACAACACCAAAATCAATATTTACGCCCTCTTTCCAAACATTAAGCACGTTAACCTTATTCAAAACCAATTGATCTAATTTATCAATCCCATGAATATTGATATTAATATCAAGCGACTTTTTTAAATAAGATAACAATTTTGCGTTAGCAAAT
This sequence comes from uncultured Flavobacterium sp., assembly GCA_947631175.1. Taxonomy (GTDB): domain Bacteria; phylum Bacteroidota; class Bacteroidia; order Flavobacteriales; family Flavobacteriaceae; genus Flavobacterium. Next base: position 1,725 of record CANRKI010000202.1, on the reverse strand, counting down.
ATAACAGGAGTACAAAACTCAAGCATTCTATTGTCTTCAAATGATTTCAGAATCACTTCACTACCAATACCATTTAAATCTCCTACCGAAATCCCAACGATAATATTTTCTGTTCTTTTAACCATAGCTTTAGTTTTATTATTGCTAAATTTGGATCTACAAATTTAATAAAATATAATTAGCAAATGTTTACAGGAATAGTAGAAACTCTAGGAATAATAAAAAAAGTTGTCAATCAAGGTGACAATCTACATATAACGGTCGAATCTGACTTCACAAATGAGCTCAAAATCGACCAAAGCGTAGCGCATAACGGCATCTGCTTAACAGTCGTTGAAATAAACAACAAGGAATACACCGTTACCGCAATAAAAGAAACAATACAAAAAACAAACATTGCACTATGGAAAGTAAATGATCAAGTAAATCTTGAAAGAGCCATGAAGCTTGGAGATAGATTAGACGGACACATTGTACAAGGTCACGTAGACCAAACTGCAACGTGTATAAACATTATTGATGCTAACGGAAGTACGTATTTTACATTTAAATTTGATTACCAAGATAATATCACAATCGAAAAAGGAAGTATAACAGTTAATGGAACAAGTTTAACAGTTGTCAACTCAAAAATCGACGAATTTTCAGTTGCAATAATTCCATATACATTCGAAAATACTATTTTCAAAAATTTAAAAATAAATGATATTGTAAATTTAGAATTTGATATTTTAGGAAAATACATCACAAAACTTGAAAAAATAAAAAAAGAGAACTAAACAGTTCTCTTTCTTTTTATATAAAATATTGCTAAAAAAAACATCATTAATATTAAAATCATAATATTTTGTTCAATATTCACCGTTTGACCAGGTAATTGCGTACTTCTACCATTAACCATTGGCTCAGGTGGCATATGCTCATTAGCAAATATAGTCATGCTTAAAATAAGCAAGACTACTGTTAATATTTTTTTCATAATTTATATATTTGGGACAAACCAAATATATAAAAATTCTATTCATTATTCAAACGATATTTATTAAAATAATAAATAACTAAAGAAACACCTAACAAAGCCAATAAACCTAACAACAAAGCACTATCAATAGGTAAACCAGGAGTAACTGGCCCTTCTATCGCTTCAACATCTTCTATAGATCTTGCCCCCATTGGCGGCGGCGGAGTCTGAGCAAAAGCAACAATAGGTAATAATAAATTTAATATTAATAACTTCTTCATATTTATAACTTTAAAATATATCTGGTATAATATAACGACAAAAGTAACATATTTTTTTAAATCTACAATCTTTATTAATAAGATTTTTTTAACATTTTAAAAAACATTTTGAAAAAAAATTATATTAAACAAAAAATAATATTTTAATAACACAATACATACAATATTTTTAAAATAATAAGTAATTATAGCGTTTCCCTCGCAAGAGAGAAACCCTTAAAACACAAAAAGCGGATAGCTCGGGTCGGGCTATCCGCTATATTTTTTTATGCTAAAAACTTCCAAAATCTAACAATTTACTTCTAACAAGTAAAACTACCATTTAATAAAAACCAACCTTTAAAAGCATAAAAAAGATGCCGCTGCTATCCCTAACGCAAAAAAAGTATCTAACACAAATAATTCGTAATTCGTAATTCGTAATTCGTAATTCGTAATTCGTAATTCGTAATTCGTAATTCGTAATTCGTAATTCGTAATTCG
>CANRKI010000201.1 GCA_947631175.1 uncultured Flavobacterium sp. | reverse complement strand
TAGTATTAATAGGATATACAATATCATCATCAATATCTTCTTTTCCTAAAACAATGGTATTTATAATTCCATACTCTTTTTCTTTAGTAAGATTTTCATATCTTTTTCTTGCAATTGAATGTTTTGTGTGCTGGATGCAAAATCGGGTAAATTTACCCAAAAGGTTCCTTGGGATTCGGCATCGTTATACGGAATTCCGTTAATAGTTACATTTACACGCGTGGCATCACTACCACGAACCCTAATGCCGCTATAGCCTATACCATTTCCGGCGTCCGAAGTTGTAACGACGGATGGCATGTAGTTTAAAAGTGTAGGAATGTCCTGTCCTAAATTTCGCTTTGTTATTTCGGCTTTTGTAAGTGTTGAATGCGCCATTGGCGTTTTTTCTGTTGCTCGAATTGCCGAAACGATGACCTCGTCCAGATTGGATACTTTTGTTGTATCTGCAACGTGAGCTTGGGTTTGCGCACTACTATTTTGTGTTAAAATACCAGCACACAACGAAAATAAAATTGAATATTTCATTTGTAAAATTATTACAAATAAAAAGGGGTCAATTATTTAATGGTGTTTTAAGTTATGGATTGTTTTTTCGAGAAGATAAATTGTAAAATTACAACATAGTGTGCACCCTATGTCATCTCGATTGTTTCCCTTGGCAGCATTACCTGCCCAGGTTCAACGGGTATAATCTCAGCCGTAAGGCACCCCTTTTGAGATGAAGCAAATGTATAAAAATATTTACATTTTAATATTTTTACGTAAATCTTTTTTTAAAGATTGATTTTTTTTATCCTCTAATCGCTTTTTTATTACGCCTTTAGGGATTTTTGTAGCAATTCGTTTCACTTTTACTTTCAAGGCCGCTTGTAAAATTGTAAATAATTTTGCTAGTGCTATTTCTTTATTTTTTAATTGACTTCTACTTTCAGAACTGCTTATAAGTAAATCGCCATCTGTAGTGATTTTATCTGCAAATTTTTCCAGAAGCCTTTCTTTCTGTTCCAAATTAAATGCATTGCTGTTTTTTAAATTGAAGTAAAGAATCACTTTTGTTGCAACTTTATTTACGTTTTGACCGCCAGGACCAGAACTTCGAACGGCTTTATAAATAATTTCTTTTTTAATAAGTTCTGTATTCATTTTTAAGCGTGTTGATGAGCTGGCTTTAATAAATCATTCACGGTTTTAACTGGATTAAAGGTTGCTAATGGTACTTCAACAAAAATAGAAATCCAATTGGCCATAGCTCCATTCCAAAGTCCGGGTAATTCGTACGATTTTAAATTTCGTCCCTCGTGTGATTTATAAACGACAAAGCCTGTTGAGTGATCTATAAAATTATTTAAATCAAACTTTTTTCCCTGATAATTTTTCACGCCACAAACAATATCCACTGGATTAAAGTGTGTAGATTGTGATAAAATTAATTTTTGAGAAACGTTATTCGTATCTATTTGCGATGTTTCGATAATCTGTAAACTTGTATGACCGTTAGCATCTTTAACCCAAAAAGGACCTCCGCCTGGTTCTCCTTCATTTTTAACCATCCCGCATACACGAATAGGACGATCTAGCTTTTCAATAATAAATTGTTTTACACGTTTTATGTCAGACGAGTTTTTAATGTTTTCAGGAATATATATGTTTAGTTCTTTCTTCATAAATAATAAAACATCGTTTGTTTCTTTAATTTGATGAAGTCGATCAAGTTGTTTTAAAATTGAAAATATTTTTTGTTGTGTTTTAATTAAAATTCCACCTAAGAACTTTTTATTATCTACAATTTCTGTAAAATGATTAAACGATACATTATCAATATTTTTAATAAAGATAATGTCTGATGTTAACTGATTTAAATTCTCAATTAACGCGCCATGTCCACCAGGTCTAAAAAGTAAATCGCCAGTATTCGATCTAAAAGGTTCATTTTCTAAATCAAAAGCTAAGCTATCTGTTTTAGGCAATTGGTTTGAGTAACTAACCTCAATATTTTGATCAAATTGGTTGATGATTTCTTGAAAATACTTTTCGAATCCTTGTGTTACAGTGAAATGAACTTTGGCAGTATTTTTATTAACACTATACGCAAGAGCTTCGCTAACATGTTTATGTAGCGGAGTTGTTAGTTTGTTGTTTATTTTATGAAAAGGAATTAATGCCTTAGGTTTTGCGCTATAATTTAGAAAGTCCGAATCAATTAATACTTTTATAAAATAATAATATTTATGATCTTGAGAGGCAGAGTCGTAATCAGGGTAAAAAACTTTACACTGTGCTACTACTGCGTCGTAAAAACTAAACTTATCTAAACCAACTAAAAAGGTATTTAAGTCTTTACATTGGTATTTATTGATGTATGAATTTAGCGTTGATTGTTCTGGATTGAATTGTCTTAGAAATTCTAATAAAAATTTAAACATTCGGGTTGCCGCACCCGATGCTGGAACAAACTTTTCTAAATTATATTTTTGTGCTTCTTGATTAAAAAAGGAGATGTACTCATTTTTTTCATTAGCTTCAAATTGTAAAATCCCGTCGTAAATTGTTGCGACTCTGTCTAATACAGCCGGAATTGTTCCGGTTAAACATCTGTTATATTGACGCTGAATTTTATTTAAATCAATATCTAAATTCTTTAAAAGAGACAAGTCCTTTTTAGAGAATTGTTCAACTATATTTTTTTGTTGCATATTTTATAGGACCTTCAAAATAATGATGGTTATTCTGAAAATTTAATTTCGATTAAATGTAAATTTTATAGTGGGATATAAAATGACATTATTACTTCTCAACAGATTTTTTCCAATCTATATAAGCTAAAACTGCTAAAATAGTAAAAATAATGTATTGAATGGCAAGTAATATTAACCCTTTATAGGCATACAATGGTATAACAATTATGTTGCCTACCGTCCATAGTATCCAGCTTTCTAATTTTTTATTTGCCATATACCACATGGCAGTAAAAAATATTGCTGTGGTAAATAAATCGATATAATTATCAGTACTTATTTCATAATCATAAATAAAATAGATAAAATAAATTAAAATAAAGGTAAAACAAGCAATGCCAACTCCTATTAATTTATCTTTATTAGAAGCTAAAGTTATTTTTAATTTCTCTTGATTTGTAGTTTTTCCATACTTCCAATTGTACCAACCAAAGAGACTCATGATCGAAAAATACACGTTAACGAGCATGTTTCCAATATCTTTAGTTGTGTAAAGTAAGTAAACCGTTATTATGGTAGATATTAAACCCGTTGGATAAACCCAAATATTTTCTTTTCGGGCAAACCAAACGCTCATAATACCTAGTACAAAGCAAACAATCTCTAATAGAAAAAGGATTGATGATTTGTTTGATATAGAGTTGATTAT
>CANRKI010000200.1 GCA_947631175.1 uncultured Flavobacterium sp. | reverse complement strand
TCTACGACTTGATTTTCGGAATTAACGATTGTTACACCAATAAATTTGTTAGCTAAAGCTTCCTTTACTTGTGCAACGACTTCTACTAATGTAGGTAGTTTATCTACTACTAACTTCATTGATAATTCAAACTCGTGGTAGGCATACTTTAAAAAAGTAAAAAGTTCTGTATCTGATAGATTGTTTAATTCTTCTAATAGTGTTTCAACCAATTGCTTTTGTTGGCTATGAATTAATTTGGTAACGCTCGTATGCAAAACAAAAGCCGAATGGTAATTTGGTGCCCATAGATCAGCAGATTCTTTTTCTTGTAATTGACGAATGGCACCACCGACCAAATAGCTAATTATGGCATCACGAATGGCTTTAAAGTTATCTGTTCGTAAACAATTTGATAACGATTTTTTATTGTACGTACCTGTACTTTTTCCTTTGCCATTTAGATAATCTATCTGATCGTCATTTACTTGTTTGTACACATAATACGCTGTAGAATCTGGATCTATCGCTTTTTCGAAATAATATTTCCCACCAACGTAAGCAGGATGTGGTTTTAATAAGTTGGTAAATGCTGGACGATTAGGAGCCGTTTCCACCCCATCTATCTCTAAATTATCAGGTTGCAGATATAAGGAATATGGTGTAGCAGTAACTTGTAAAAAGCTATTTCTACCTTTTAATTTTAATCTGAATTGCGATAATGAATCTGCAATTTTTGCAAAATCTATTCCTTCTGCTTTTTCTTTATCATTTACAAATGATACACTCGCTTGGTCTGCCTCGTCGTCTATGATTAAGATGTTTTTATCTTGTAACAATGGAACAGAATCGAATATCTCGTGTAAACGTTCCATATTTTTCATCTCTTTTTTTACGACAAAAATGACTTTGTTTTGCAGAATATATCCCGTTAGTTGATCTAAATTTTGCATTTTGATGACATCCCAAACATATAGTTTGCGGGCATTAATCGGAGTTTCAAATTCAGACTTTAAACGTTTGATGGTTTGCTCTACTAAGGCTACCGAGTTTTTGGTCAATATGACCGAAACATCGTAGTTTTCGTCAAAGCATTTTGCCATTACGCCTAAAAAGGCACGTGTTTTACCCGATTGAATCAAACCCAGTAATACACCAGGTTTAATTTCATCGGTTTTATGTTGTATTAAATTATTGACAACATCTGCCATTAATTCTTTTAATTCTAAAGAATCGTTGCGTTTTTCGGTTATGTAGTTATAGTAGGACATTATATAAAAGATTTAATAATATTTATTTTTTCAATTTTATATAAATTATTAAAATCTACATTTTTCACTGAATCATAATCATTTTTTAAATCATCTAAAATACCAATATTCAAATCCTTAAAATCTTTAAAGAAATACAATTCATAGACAAGATAGTCTAATAATTTATTATAGAATTGATTTTTATCATTACTACTAATAGACTTTAAGTAAGTGTCTATTATAATATTTTGATATTTAATTAATAATTTAGGAACTGGTAAATTATAATAATGAAAAATTCTTGTTTTTGTAAATGCACCTTCTGTTCTACCAAACGCTATTAAAATCATAATAAAATGAATTAATTCTGAATGTAGAACCGAAATAATACTTTCAAGTGTATAATTTTCATCGATTAAATAACCATTATATAAAGTTGATAAACTATAATAGGATTCTCGATCTATACATGCTATAACTTTATTACCAGTTTCTCTTATTATAATTTTTTCATTTTCAAATAGACTAGGCTCTCTTGGATTTGCTAAATGTTTACCATAATTAACATATCTAAATGAAAGGATATTATTTCGTTCTATATCACTTCCTCCTATAATTTTCTTCCATCCCAAAATAGATTCTGTTGAAATATATTTACTATTATTTCCTGTATCAATCCCATCTTTTAATTTAAGAATTTTATCAAGTTTAATAGAGTTATAATTAATATCATTTAATATATCTTCAAATTCAACTTTACGTAAATTAAAAGCATAATGATCTTCTTTTAGAAAAAAATTATTTTGAGCATAAAAAATAGTTTCAGAATTAATTGATCCTATATTACATTTAATTTTATAGTTTTTAACAAAAACATTTTTCCATGCAATTATCATCGTATGTACTACTGCCTCAGAAAATATTTTATCATTTAATTCAATAATCTCTAATAGGTTTCTATCTAACAAACTCTTTCTAAGTTTTTTACTATAAAGATTATCTATTAAATTGCTTGGAATTATATAAGAAATTATTCCATTTGATTTAGAAAGTGTATTTGATCTTAAAATAAAAATCTCATACGTATCAATTTTAAATTCTAGTTCTACATACTTTGTACGAAAATATTTCTTTTCAATATCTGTGAGTTTAGCACCATACGGCGGATTTCCAATCACTATATCGAACCCCTCTTTAATGTCAAACATCCATTCTGGGTTAAAAAATGGAGAACAAGCATTTTGGTTGTAAGGATCCCATGACGCTAATGCATCAGCATCAGTTGCAGGATAGCCAATACTTTTTAATTCTTCCGCAATTTGCAAACGAATGGTTTGGTCTTCTTCTTTGTATTTTTTCTTGGTTTCTGGCGTACGGGCATTAAAAATTTTGTTACGTACAGCTTTTAATTTTGCCTTTAACTGAATAATGGTATCGGTTTCGAATAAATTGGTTTGTTTATCCGAATTTTCGATATCTACTAAGGTATTTGCCGTAACAAATTTGGTCTCTAAGTTAGGTAAAGGTTTAATCCCAAAATTTGGTAACTCTTTATGTACTTTTTGTTCTACCACCAACGAAATAAAGAAACGTAATTTTGAAATTTGCGCTGCAATCGGCTGGATATCGACTCCGTAAATCGAATTTTCAATAATATACAATTTACGGGCATAGTCAGGATCATTAATTTTTTCATCGAAATTATGATTGATTTCTTTTAACAAATCTTCACGAATCTCGTTGTTATCAATTTTAAAAACTTCTTCTGCTTGTTGTTGCGCCTTTTTAATTTGTAACTCTTTCCAAATGGTATTATCAGGATCTAACTTACTTAATACATGCACCATTTTTTGTAGAGTTCCCATAGGAAAGGCCCCAGAACCGCAGGCAGGGTCTAATATTTTACAAGCACCTAAAGCATTGATAATTTCAGTTGTTAAATCTCTATTCTCTTTAAACGGGTTGTAATCATCAAAAGCAAATAGTTGATGTAATTGTGTATCTATCTCGTCTTCAGACAAATTACTCCATTTAGTACAATTGTTTTTAAGGTAAGCGATTAAACTTTCGTCTACCATATAATTTACAATTTCACGTGGAGTATAGAACGATCCGGTTTGTTTACGCGCTGTCGATTTGGTTTCAGGGTTATAGGATGCCAATAAATTTTCGAATACACGCCCTAATAATTCAG
>CANRKI010000199.1 GCA_947631175.1 uncultured Flavobacterium sp. | reverse complement strand
TTCAAAAATTAGTAACTTATTAGGTAAACAAGGACTTGGAAAAACAGGAGAAACTTATATTTTTGAAGTTGTTTTTACTGGATTGTATCCTGACTCTGAAGAAATATTTGTAACACAAGCAATGGCCGACGGCGTAGAACGTGAACCGCTTGCATTTAAAAAGTTAACCGAAATATTAGGCAAACAATTTATACAAACTGAAACTTGTGGATTTTTCCCTTATGAAGATTATGGAGGTGCAAGTCCAGACGGTTTAACCTCAGACGATGGAGTAATTGAAATTAAATGCCCAAAGGCAAAAACATTTTTTGAAGTAGTACGAACAAATAATATCGATCCAACTTATTACGATCAAATGCAAATGGAAATGTTAAGCGCAAATAGAAGTAAAGCATATTACTTTAATTACTTTATTGATTTAAACGGTGTAGAGTATTGGCATTTAATAGTAGTACCACGTGATGAACAGCGAATAAATTTTATAAAAAGTCGAATTAAGCAAGCGAGCGAGATAGCTTTAATGTATAAAATGCAGTTAGAAAATAATAAACAATTTTAACAACCCTTTAACATTTGCCTATCAAGAAAAGTATTACATTTGAATAAATAAATAAACGTAGAAAATATGGCAACTTATAACACAACCCTAATGCTTTTATCATTAAAATACGCTAAAGAAGTTTTAGCTAAACACGGAGAAAAACAACAAGACGGAACTTATATTTTCGATAATCGAAAATACACGATTTCAAATAATACAATCAGCAGTGAGCCGATTTTATAAATAAACAAACATAGATATTACAATAACATTTTATACCGTTATTTTAGTTTAATTTAGCGGTATAAAATAAAATATAACGGATATGAAAAAATTAGAATTTGAAACTAGTAAAGGTAGGTTTGTTATTAAGGGCTTGAATTTTATTCCATTAAATTGTAATGGTATAAAACTTTCAGAAATAACCGAAGAACAAGCGAGTGAGGTTGTTGGAAGTATTAAGGAATTACACTCACTTCTAAAATCAAAAGGAATATATTTATTTGAAAATCCTTACGGCGAATGGTTTTCTGACTTTAAAAATGCAAATGATGAATTAGATTGGCAATTAGCCGAACAAAAAACATTTTATAACCCTTATATTTTTAAACTTTAACGGATTATGAACTTACAACAACTATCAAGACTTTCAGACCAACACTCTTATTGTTGTTCCGAAAGCAACTATTACTCAAACGATTGTTTTCATGAATTTGATTCATTCGATGAATATTTAAATGAATGGAATGATGCCGATTTAGATTACAATATGTTATTTAGATGGGATTTAAAACAAGACGATGAAGGAATTTTTTATTTACAATTATTCTTTATTCTACAAAGAAAAGGCATTTTTATGTGCGAACAAGTAAATAATATACAAGAATCAGATGTTAATAAAATTTTAGAATATTTAAAACCTCGTAAAGAATACATTAAGAATTTATGGAACAATTAACACCAATCCAACCCACAGACTACGGACTATCAACAGAAAAAGCGCAAAACATATCAATGCGCTTTAGTCCAAAAGAATTAGAGTTTAACGCTTTAATTCAACGCTACAATACCGTTTTAACAATGGATTTAGATGAAGCTTTAAACGATGCTTTAGTACTTAAAAAAGACTATATTGCTATTGAGAAGAGCATAAATGAAATTCACAAAGCTGAAAAAGACTTTTATTTAAACGGAGGTCGTTTTGTAGATGCTCAAAAAAATAGATTCATTGTTCATATTGCAGAACACAAGAAAAAACTTGACGAAATTATTAAGTATAAAGAGTTACAGAAAAAAGCAGAATTAAAAGCAATTGCTGATGCACGTCATTTAGAACTTAACAAATACATGAACGATTCAAGTCATATTGATGTTAGTTCTATGAGCGAAGAAGTTTACGAGGCTTTCAAACAAGTAAAATGCAAGGAATGGGAGGACGCTGAAACTTTGAAGCAATCAAACGAAATAATCGCTAAAATTTATCAATCTGAAACCTTTGAAGAATTTAACGCAGAGCTATTTGGTTCGCATATTGAAGAAAGAAAGAAGCAAATAAATGCAAGCCGTTTATTAGCAATCGCAAATTACAACGGTGGTGATTTAGGTTTTGAATTAGATACTGAAGAATTACAAAAAGCTTACAATGATCGTTTAATTGTTTTAGATGGTATTAGAGTTGAGCGCATTAAAAACGAAATGCAGAGATTGTATAGTAGTTCATTAGCAATTATAAACAATAACATTACTTCTTTTCAATTGCCTATTTTCGACGCTCAGGAGTTTACAGATGAATGGGAAGCGATAGTTGATGATATTGAATTTATCTCTATAAACAGAAAAGAATACCTTTCATCTATATTGCAAAAAATGCCGGACACTATTATAAAAGACGATAATGTGTATTTAGGCGACAAAGTAATTTGTAATATAAATCAATTATCAGATGAAAGCATTGTATTATACAATTTATTATTAGGCGGTCAACAAGCGTTTGAAAATTGGGTTAATTCATTTACAGCACCTGGATCAATAGACGATGCAAGATGTACAGAAGTATTAAAGAAATTTGAAGCCTTTAAGAAATGGGCTTTAACGGTTAAATAGATATATTATGAAAGAATTAAACAAAGAAAATTTAAAATTAGAATTACATGAGTTTTTAGATTTTGATAAAAACTTTAAAAAAGAGGAACAAGACGTAAATTTGTTAATAAAAGAAGCGGAAAAAATATTTTTAATAGATGAAAACGTTCCTTTTTTTATCAATGATATTTACGAAAGAAAAGACTTGTTTTACTTCGTGTTTAAATCAGATTCAGAGTTTATGAATTGTTTATATATTGGCAAGAAACTTTAACACTCCTTTAACACAATAACATTTTAAAAAGTAGTAATTTCGTTATTATGAAAATAGAAAAATATAGCTTCACGCAAACGGAAACACATTCGGAAGAGGTCTCGACAACCTTAACTGAATTACAGAAAGAAATGCCATATTTAAGCAAGAAAACAATCAAGGATTGGGTTCTAAGTGGCGATAGAGAATATAAAATCATTAAAGGAGGTAAAATTAAATTATATAAAAAAGAATAACATGGAATTACAAGGAACAATTAAATTTATCGGACAAACAGAACAAGTATCTCAAACATTTCAAAAAAGAGATGTAGTAATAATGACAGAAGAAAGTTCTCAATATCCTCAACCTATTTTAGTTCAATTTACGCAAGCAAAGTGCGATGAATTAAATACATATCAAGTAGGGCAACAAGCGACTATTTCAGTCAATTTAAGAGGAAGGGAATATCAAGACAAACAAACGGGGCAAACAAAATACTTCAACACTATTCAAGGTTGGAAGATTAATGCAGTAGGGCAACCAATGCAACCGCAACACCCACAAGGGCAGCCTACTTACGCGAATAATCCACAACAGCCTCAAGGTTTCCAACAAGGACAGCCTCAAC
>CANRKI010000198.1 GCA_947631175.1 uncultured Flavobacterium sp. | reverse complement strand
ATGTACATAAATTTTCCTGATGGATCCCAAGTAACTTGAGTCAAAAATTGTTCTTTTGGTTCACCTGTTTGAATGGTAATGGTTTTACCTGTATTCAGATCATACACATGTAAAGTTACTTCTTCACTTTTCATTCCTGCCATTGGATATTTGGTATTTTTCACTTCAGCAATTCGAGTATCAAATTGTACCAAAGGAAAATCAGTCACCATGGTTTCGTTCTTTTTATAGAACGCCAATTGCGATGCATCTGGATTCCACCACATGCCTTTATCAATACCAAATTCTTGACGATGCGTGTTATCACTTCCGTTTACTATTCCGTTCACGTCATTTGTGACTTGAATAAATTTACCATTAGCATCGGTAATAAAAATATTATTATCTTTTAACCAAGCTAAAGCATTTCCTTGTTCAGAAATTATTTGATTTTTACCATCGCCATCCATTTTAAAGTAAGAAGTTACTTTTTTAGCTGGAACATCGTAAGTGATTGTATAATTAGATTCAGCAGAATTTGCATTAAAAATCAAAGTATTCGCATCTTTCCATTGATAATCGTAAGGAAAAATTCGAAGATTAAAATCGCCACCTGAAATTGTTTTATTTAAAGCATCTAATAAATCAGATTTAGAAATTAAGACATTTTCGCTCCATTGATCCGATGCATTGCGTTGCATTAGTTTTTGATAAGTACGATCTAAATATGTAATGGTTTTGGTATCTTTCCATTGTGGAGCAACTAAATTTTCGGGAGCAAAAATTGTATAAGCTCCAGAAGTTGCTTCGTCTATTGTTAAATTACGTTGTGCGAAAATAAATTGATTTGCAATTAAAAACGCAAAAAGTGAAATTTTTCTCATGTTGATTGATTTTGAGCTAAAGGTAAATATTGTTAATCGAAACACAAAATTAGATGCTCAATTTGGTTTAATAAACTTTTAAAATAAAAAACCGTTTCGACTTGAAACGGTTTAAAATGTAAATATCAATTTTTATAAATATTCATTTCTTCTTTATATATAGAACTGGTGATTCCTAAAAAATTCATCACACTGTGAAAAACATGATTTTGAGTTAATGCATTATTTTGTTTTAACTGCTTTGAGCCATCAGAAACCCAAACTATAAAAGGAATTTCATATTGTTCTTTTGGCGCTATACTCATCGGCACACCGTGCATATACAAATTCTTTTCACCTAACGATTCGCCGTGATCAGAAACATAAATCATAGAGCTTTTATAATCTGGCAATTCTTTAAGTGTTTCGATTACATTTGATAAGATAAAATCGGTATAAACAATAGTATTATCATAAGCATTAATCAGTTCCTCTTTAGAACAATTTGCAACCTCAACCGATTGACAAACAGGTTTAAAAACCTCAAATTGAGCAGGATATTTTTTACTATATGTTGGACCATGACTGGTACTAGTATGCAAAACAATAAATATCTTATTCTTTTTAGATGTTAAGATTTCATCCTTTAAACCTGCAATTAAAACTTCGTCATAATCACAATTTGGTCCTTCACAAATCGAATTTAAATCTTCTCGTTTTTTATATTTTTCGATATGTACCGGTGGTTCTCCCCAATTGCTGGTTCGCCAAATGACATCAACATCATTTCGATTTAGATAATTAGGTAAAATCTCATATAAATCGTTTGAGTTTTCGTGTTCTAAAATACATTTTACACCAGCAGTGGTATAAGTAGCGCAAGACGTTGCATTAAAAGCAAAAACATTTTCTGTTTTAGACAACAACGGATTGGTTTGTTTTTGGTATCCGTATAAAGAAAAGTTTTGACTTCGTGCCGATTCTCCAATCACTAAAATCACAACAGATTTGTCTTGATTGGTAAAAGTTGCATCTGGAAGTAAAATTTCTTTTTTGTTTTTTTGAGCTTGGTGTATATAAAATAAAGGTGTATTTACTGCATAAGACCAAGGCATTGCTAAACCACCTAAAACTTTAGAATTTTTATCGATCCATAAAACACTGTTTGCATTTGCTAAAACAATAATAACAATTAAACCTAACGCAATTCCTGTTTGTTTAAAAAAATCTTTTAAACGTATTCTTTGAATTTTAGCTTGAGCAATAAACAAGCTTGGTAAAACACCAAAACCAACAAAATATAAAATTAATTTAAATGAAAAATAACTACTCGATTCATCAAAATTGGTGTTTAAAATATTACCAATCATACTTTCGTCGATAATTACATTGTATGAATTTATAAAATAAACTGCTATTGAATTTATTAAAAAAGTTACAATGGTTAGCGTTTTTCCTAAATATTTAGAGATCGAAAAAAACAAATAAAATGCAAAATAATTAGCAAGTACCAACAATATAAACATGCTTGCTACCAATAATAATCCACTAAAAGTAGACGTATCAATATTATTTATAACAAATTTTAAAAAGGGATAATGAAAGAATAAAAAGTTCATTATACAAATAATTAAAACGAACTTTGATAGTTTAAAACTATTTTTTAACATAGAGATTTGTAATTACAAAAATTGAAATAATTAAGCTTATTAAAGCTAAATAAAATACGATTAGGTTTACTGAAAATATTTTGGTAACTAAAATTACCGCACAAACAAAGAAAACCAAGATAAAAACAGGATAAAACTTTTTATTTCCAACCCAAGTCCAAATGTTATATTTTTTATTGATAGCAATACCTAAAATAGCAGAAACATATCCAACAATACCACCAACGGTAACATCTAACGGAAAATGTGCACCAACACCTATACGTGTTGCAATTACCATAACTCCAAATGAAAAAACAGCAATACTCCAAATAATTTGATATTTAATTTTTTTTGGCATAAAAGCAATCAAAACTATAGTCAACACCGCAAACACAGTTACCGAATGTCCTGATGGAAAACTGTTATGTCCGATTAACTTACGACCAATTATTGTGAAGTTTTCGTCTGTAAACGCTGCTGCTGGACGTTTTATTCCAAATAATGGCTTTAAAACACAAACAATTATTGCCGAAACGATAGAAGAAGTAATTAAGGCTTCCCACATTTTTGGCGCATAAATTATAAAAATTGATAAAAAAGATAAAATTATCAAAGCATCTCCAAATTGAGTAAGATTATTTAATGTTTCGGGATAATCAGACAAACCTGAATTGATACTTAAGAAAAAATCTTTTTGAAAATTTACATATCCTTTCTCTGAAAGTAGCTGTCTAGATTGTAAAAAAGCTAGAATTGCTAATAACAAAAAACTTGGCAAATACAATAGTGAACAATTGAACTTTGCAAAATTTTCAATTACTTTTGTGTTCATTTATTTAGAATTAAAAAAAGACATAAACTTCTTCTTAGTTACGAGAATTATGACAAAGGAAGTAAAAAAAACAACTTATCATAATTTTATAACATTAAATTTACATTAAAAATAAAAAATATTTTTTTTAAAATAAAGTTTCAGTAAAAATACATCAAAGATTAATAACAGGTAAAACGGTTGTAAATAAAGACTTTAC
>CANRKI010000197.1 GCA_947631175.1 uncultured Flavobacterium sp. | reverse complement strand
AAAGCAGAAGAAAACCCAATAATTGACCGTGACTTATTAGCACGTAGAAAGAAAAAATAAACTTGAACTTACCTTTTTATATAGCCAAACGATACGCTTTTAGCAAAACCAAAACAAAAGCAATCAACACCATTACTAAGATTTCTTCGTTAGGAATTTTAGTAAGTGCTATGGCTTTATTTGTGGTACTTTCAGTTTTTAGTGGCTTAAAAACCTTTAACCTTGCTTTTACCAACGACATAGATCCAGATATGGTCGTTGAGGCTTTACACGGAAAATCAATTCAAATTAATGAATCGCAACTAAAAAAAATCAAACAATTAAAAGAATTCGAAGCTTTTTCTTTTGTTATTGAAGAACGCGTTGTTTTTAATTTTGGTGAAAAACAATTGGTTGCAAATATTAAAGGAGTTGACTCTTTATACAACAACGTCACCAATATAAACAAACACATCGCTTATGGCGAATGGATTTTACCACATACAAATCAGGTTGTTTTAGGACAATTGATCGCAAATAGTTTATCGGTTGGAACTTACTCTGAAGATAAAGTTCTTGAAGTTTTAGCCATGAAACCTGGTGAAGGTGCATTAGAATCTGCTGATGACGCTTACAATAAATTTACACTTTACCCCTCTGGAATTTACGCTTTGCAGCATTTAGATGTTGACGGTAAATATATTTACGCCGACGTTCATTTGGTTCAAGATTTACTTGAATGGAACAAAAATGAGTTTTCTAAAATTGAATTTAAATTAAAACCAAACATCTCCGAAAGTCAAGCTAAAAAAAGTTTAGAATCTATATTTACAAAGGAAGTACTTATTAAAACCCGTGCCGAATTGAACGCAAGTTTACACAAAATGTTGCAAACCGAAAGTTTAGCCATTTATATGATTTTTACTTTAGTTATTATTGTAACACTATTCTCTTTAGCAGGTGCTTTAATTATGTTGATTTTAGAAAAAAAGGAACATCTAAAAACATTGCACGATATTGGTATTAGCATTAATGACTTAAAAAAAATATTCCTTTTCCAAGGTATGATTTTATCTACAATAGGTTCTTTTTTAGGAATCATTTTAGGGTTGCTAATTGTATATATTCAATTAAAATTTGAATTCATAAGCATTTCAGAGCAAGTTCCTTACCCGGTTGAGATTCATTTTGAAAATATTTTTATAGTCTTACTGACTATAATTATTCTTTCTTTTTTTGCATCATTACTTGCATCAACCCGCATCTCAAAAAAATATTTAGCTATCTAATTCTATATTTTTTAGTTTTAACATCTATTTTTTTTTAATATTAAGAATTATTTAATAAATTCGTTTTTATTAATTAATAACTTTTTATGAAAAAAATATTTACGCTACTTGCTATTTCATTAGTTTTAGTACTTCCAATAGTTTCTTGTTCAGCAGACGACGAGTCGGCAAAACAAGCACAAACCGATAGAGATTCGTTAGAAATTCCTGGAGATGAAAACAATTCTAGCATTCAACATAATCAATTGGCGCTTTATGCAAGTGCAACACAAGTACCTGTTGGAACTTTAGTGACTTTTACCACTAATTTAAATGGTATAAATGTAACTAATGAGGTAACTTATTACGTAAACAATATTGAAGTTGGAGGTAACTCTATTGCTTCGACATTAAATGGTACATTTCAAGTTCAGGCAAAATTAGAAGGCTATATTGATAGTCCGATTGTAACAGTAGTGTATGGAAATGGTACAAATCCGAATCCAGATCCAGACCCAAATCCAAATCCTAATGGTAGTTTTATTTTTAATGGTCAGAACCATACTGTAACTACAAATATACTTGTATTAGAAGCTATTGATTACCTTCCTGGATCGACAACAGAAGCTAGAGGTTTTTGGACATCGATTGTTACCAATAATGCAAATATAGGTCAAGCAACTGTTGGTGCATTTATTGAATTTACAACAATGTTTACGATAACAGATCCAAATACAGGTACGGGAACATTAACGCTACCAAACGGAACTAGCGAAGTTTACCAAGGTATTTCTCAATTATTAGTAAACAACCAACTTACAAATGACATAACCGGAAGCGGAACAATACATTATACACCAAACTTTAATCTTGACGGAACATCGAATAGTTTTACAAGCACTATTTCTTTTGAGACAAATAATTTACAAATAAATTATAATGGTGAATTTTCTCACATTGATAACACAGAAGAAGGAGCTCGTTCACAAAGACCTGCAAGTAACGCAATTCAAAAAGTTAAGTCGACAATAAAAAAAGGGACTCACTCTAAAACAACTCAAAAGTTAAAACTAAAACAACAGTTTTAAGATTAACCTCTAAATACAAAAGCTCCAATTAAAAATTGGAGCTTTTTTTTATTCCTAAAATTGATTTAACGCCTTTTTTTACAATAAACCATCAAAGATAATCGAAACCAAACAAAAACGTTATAATCGACTAAAACATACAAATAATTAAAAATAGCATGTAACTTCTTAAAGAAAAACATCGACTTAAAAATTAAAAATCAATATCGTAAAAGGCAAAAAAGATTCGCTTTTTAGATTGTTCATTAGAATCCTACTGAAATCATTAACAAAGTAAAAAGCCTTTCAGAAAAAAATCTGAAAGGCTTTTTACAAAAATAAACTTAAAAATTATTTCATATCATCGAATTCGTCAACGTAATTTTCATTTTCTACATAATCTGCAGTCATTAATTCTGCATAATCATCTTTTTGTTTTTTACCAAATCTTCTACCAATACTATCAAAAATAGAATACACTACGGGTACAATAATTAAGGTTAAGAATAACGATGACAGCAATCCTCCGATGATTACAATTGCAAGTCCACGATTTGTATCTGCACCATCACCAGTTGCCATAGCAATTGGCATCATCCCGATAACCATTGCAATAGTCGTCATTAAAATTGGCCGGAAACGTGCATGGTTTGCTGCAATTAGCGCATCATAAACACTTGCACCTAATTGAATTTTGTGATTCGCGAAATCGACTAACATAATGGCATTCTTAGCAACCAGACCAATTAACATAATAATACCTAAAATGGTAAAAATATTTAATGTTTCGTTTGTTAATGCTAAGAACAATAAAGCACCGATAAAGGATAATGGAATCGAAAACAAGATAATAAATGGCTTAGAAAAACTGTCGTATAAAATAACCATTACAGAATATACCAACAAAATGGCTGCTAATAAAGCTATTCCTAAAGTACCAAATCCTTCATCTTGATTTTCTTTATTTCCTCCCCATTTGAATGAAACCCCAGGCTTCAAATCTAATTTCGAGAATTTATCTTCCCATTCTTGAGCCAAAGTACCAGCCGATTTACCAACAACTTCGGATTGAATTGAAACTGAAGGTGATTTATCTCTACGTTCTAATAAAGATGGTCCAGAACCATAAGTAACATCTGCAAATTGATCAAGTGTTATACTTTCACCATCATTATTAATAAATTTGGTTGTTTTAACATCATCAATAGTTCCT
>CANRKI010000196.1 GCA_947631175.1 uncultured Flavobacterium sp. | reverse complement strand
GCCTACTGCTCTATCCCGCGATATCTGAGTGCAAAAGTACAACCATTTTTTAGAATAGCAAACTTTATTTAAAAATAAAATGATTTTTTTAAATGTTGTCGAAAATGACTAACTTTGCCCGCTAAATTATATATTATGTCGCATAAAGCAGGTTATGTAAATATTATTGGAAATCCTAATGTTGGTAAATCGACGTTGATGAATGCCTTAGTTGGTGAGCGTCTGTCGATTATAACATCGAAAGCCCAAACTACACGTCACAGAATTTTAGGAATCGTGAATGGCGATGATTTTCAAATTTTATTTTCGGACACGCCAGGAATTATAAAACCAGCGTATGAATTACAAAACTCGATGATGGATTTTGTGAAATCTGCTTTTGAAGATGCTGATATTTTAATTTATATGGTCGAAATAGGCGAGAAGGAATTAAAAGATGAAGCTTTTTTTAATAAAATCATTCATTCAAATATTCCGGTTTTGTTGTTGTTAAATAAAATTGACAAATCTAACCAAGAGCAACTAGAAGAACAAGTTGCGTTATGGAAAGAGAAAGTTCCGAATGCGGAGATTTTTCCAATATCGGCTTTAAACAATTTTAATATAACTGCGGTATTTGATCGAATATTAAAGCTTTTACCTGCATCACCGCCTTATTATCCTAAAGATGCGTTAACGGATAAGCCTGAAAAGTTTTTTGTGAACGAGGCAATTCGTGAAAAAATTCTTTTAAACTACGAAAAAGAAATTCCGTATGCTGTTGAAGTAGAAACGGAAGAGTTTAAAGAAGATGAAGATATCATTCGAATTAAATGTTTAATTATGGTTGAGCGTAATTCGCAAAAAGGAATTATAATTGGTCATAAAGGTGAAGCTATAAAACGAGTAGGAACGCAAGCACGTATTGAGTTAGAAAAGTTTTTTGATAAAAAAATTCACTTGGAGCTTTTTGTAAAAGTAAATAAAGATTGGAGAAGTAGTGATTACCAACTTCGCCGTTTTGGATATAATAATAGATAATAATTAAAAATAAAAGTGCATTTGCTACAGGAGGCTTTTTCAAATGTACTTTGCACTAAATTTATACATAAATGAATAATATCGTAGCCATTGTTGGACGCCCAAATGTTGGGAAATCTACGTTTTTTAACCGCTTAATTCAACGTCGTGATGCGATTGTTGACTCAGTAAGTGGTGTTACACGTGACCGTAATTACGGTAAAAGTGAGTGGAATGGAAAAGAATTTTCTGTAATTGATACAGGAGGATATATTAAAGGATCTGATGATGTTTTTGAAGCAGAAATTCGCCGTCAGGTAGAATTAGCTATTGACGAAGCAGATGCGATTATTTTTGTAGTTGATGTTGAAGAAGGAATTACTCCTATGGATGCAGAAGTTGCAAAACTACTTCGAAAAGTAACAAAACCAGTTTTATTAGCTGTAAACAAAGTAGATAACGGAAAACGTTTAGACGATGCTTACGAGTTTTATAACCTAGGTTTAGGTGAGTTTTTCCCAATTGCTGGGATGAACGGTTCAGGAACAGGTGAATTACTAGATAAGTTAGTTGAAGTTTTACCCGAATTACCAGAAGTTACTGAAGAAGAAAATCCGTTACCACGTTTTACAGTAGTTGGTCGTCCAAATGCTGGAAAATCATCTTTCATTAATGCATTAATTGGTGAAGATCGTTTTGTAGTTACAGACATTGCAGGTACAACTCGTGACGCGATTGATACAAAATACAATCGTTTTGGATTTGAATTTAACTTAGTTGATACGGCTGGTATTCGTCGTAAAGCAAAAGTAAAAGAAGATTTAGAGTTCTATTCAGTAATGCGTTCTGTACGTGCCATTGAGCACTCGGATGTTTGTATTTTAATGATTGATGCAACTAGAGGTTTTGAAAGTCAAGATCAAAATATTTTTTGGTTAGCAGAAAAAAACCGTAAAGGAATTGTAATTTTAGTAAACAAATGGGATTTAGTAGAAAAAGATACCATGAGTACTAAAATGTACGAACAAAAAATTCGTGAAGAAATTGCTCCTTTTACAGATGTGCCAATCATTTTTACATCAGCATTAACAAAACAACGTTTATTAAAAGCGTTAGAAGCAGCGGTTACTGTGTTCGAAAATCGTAAGCAACGTATCACTACATCAAAACTTAATGATTTCTTGTTACCAATTGTAGAGAACATGCCGCCACCTGCATTAAAAGGAAAATATATTAAAATTAAATATTGTATGCAGTTACCAACACCAACACCACAGTTTGTGTTATTTGCTAACTTACCTCAATATGTTAAAGATCCGTATAAACGTTTTATCGAAAATAAATTACGTGAAAACTTTAACTTTGAAGGAGTGCCAATCGATATTTATTTTAGACAGAAATAATTAAGATAAAAAAAGTCTTAAAATTAATTTTATTAAAGTGCGTTTTAATTGATATTTGTGTATCATTAAACGCACTTTTTTTATGTTTAAACTTCTCAGAATATTTATACTCCTATTTCCCTATATATTATTTGCTCAAACTAAGGTTGAGATAAAAGGAATTATTAAAGATGAATCTAACATCGCTCTAGAATCGGTTACTGTTTTTGTAAACAAATCTAGCGATGGCTCTTTGGTTGATTATAGTATCACCAACTCCAAAGGAGAGTTTGTTTTAAGTTTAAAACCATCTAATGAAGAATTTGTTTTAAAAGCGTCTTTAATTGGTATGCAAGAATTTGCGCAGACAATAAAGCTTGATAAATCGCAATCTTTTCCAAATATTATTCTAAAAGATGATAGTAATTTATTAGGCGAACTAGTAATTACTGCTGAGGCACCGCCAGTTCGTGTTAAAACGGATACGTTGGAGTTTAATGCCGCATCGTTTAAAGTTATGCCCGATGCAAACGTAGAAGCTTTACTTAAGCAATTGCCTGGTGTTTTAATTGATGGCGAAGGAAAAATTACTGTAAATGGTAAAGAAGTGAATCAAATTTTGGTGAACGGAAAACCTTTTTTTGGTAAAGATGGAAAAGTAGCTTTACAAAATTTACCAGCTGATTTAATTCAGAAAGTTCAAGTGTCTGACACTAAAACTAAAATGGAAGAGTTTACTAAACAGCAAGCTTCATCAGACAATTCGAGTATAAACTTAACGATTGACGAGAAAAAAAACACCGGTTATTTTGGAAAAATTAATTTGGGTTACGGTACAAATGATAGATACGAATCTGGTTTAATGGCTAATTATTTTAAGAATAAAACAAAATTAAGTGTTATTGCTTCGTCCAATAATATCAATAGTTCTGGTTTCTCGATGGATGAAGTTTTTGATAATATGAGCGGAGGTCGTAGTGGCGCATCAACTGGAGGCGGAATCACAACTACTCATACGGCCGGAATAAATTACGACGATGAATGGTTTGATAATTTTGAGGTAAACGGGAGTTACAATTTTAATCAAGCCGAAAATGAAAATAGCGTAAGTGAAGTAGAAATACAAAATATATTAGCACATTATAAAAGACTTGGAAA
>CANRKI010000195.1 GCA_947631175.1 uncultured Flavobacterium sp. | reverse complement strand
TTTTGTTTTAGAAAATGATATAACTGTAGTGTTAAATCAACATCTTCACACGCATAACGAGTTAAATCTTCAATTTTTACATCTTTTATATTTTGATTATTAGACATTTCTGAATAAGTAATTTGTTTATAATTAAGATGTTGTTCCGATAGTTCCTTTAATCCGTTTCGTTTACTATTCGGAAATAACAGATGATTCATTATCATAGTGTCATGAATATCTCCTTTAACATCTATATGATGTTTAATCAAAAATTTCAAATCGAATTTTGAATTATGAAACACTTTTACTGTTTGTTCATCATGTAATATTTTTAATAAAGGATTTATAAAATCAATAATATTTGTTTCTGGAATCATAATATTATAAGCTACTCCTTTTTCAAACGATACTGCAATTGATACAATTTCATCTGTAAAACAATCAAGTCCTGTTGTTTCCAAATCAATAGCTATTACACTTGAATTATTGGTCGATATAAATCTGAAATATTTATCGACCAAATCAATTAACTGTTTCTGACTTTTTACAGTATGATATTCATGTTTTACATCATTTATTGTTAATGGTTTAAGTACGTCTTCATTTAAAATTTCATAATAAGCTTTTGTATTAGCAGGTGCTTCACGATATAATATGTTTTTAAATTCAAAATATTTTTTAACTCGAACGGTAAAACTTTTCTGTGTTGGCAAATATTTAAATGAAACATAATTTCCTTGTCTAAATTCATTAAGTAATTCTTTCTTATGTAATTTAGTTTTGGTTAGTAATTGTTCATCCAAAAATTCAATTAACTCTAAACCAACCTCTGTAATTAATTTACGTTGTTGTATATTTATTTGAGGTGGTTGTACCAAACCATTTTTAAGGTATTGTTGAATACAATGAATCATGTACAAATCAAAGTAGTACCATTGTTTGACATCCCAATCGTCATAAAAGTAATGTCCGAATTCTTGTTCAATATTTAGATGTTTACCATAATGATTTGACAATTCAATATCATAACGTCTCCTTTCCGTACTATTTCCAGACGGTGCTTTTGGATAGTAATTAGATGTTATAACGATTTTTGGGGATAATTCAAAAGGAATGTAGATTTCGGGTTTATACTTTTTATTTACCGTAAAACCGTCTGTAATTTGACTATAAAAAGACTCAAAATCAAAAATTTGTTGAATATCATTAATCACCATAATAGAATCATTCTCTGAATATCGCTGAAATGAAAATATTTCTCTACCATTGAATTTTTTACCATCGATTGTACATGTAGGACGTATTTTCGACAAAGCTTTTACAAAAAGTGACTTCCCTGTTCCTCCCATAACAGCTTCCAATTCATTTATGTTTTCGTCAAGTAAAAAAACGACTTTACTACATGATGGATTCTGAAAGCGATGTAATAAATAACCAACAACAGTTTCAAATGCTAAAATTCTTGTTGAATCATTATTAGAAATATTTTCTATAAATTTTCTAAAAGGAATATCAATATTTTCTATACTCTTTTTACTTAGTTTAAAATCACGTTTAATGATACTCTCCGAAAATACATAACAATCTATATCCTTATAGTCAATTAGACTAACATCGGATTCTGTAATTTTAACTACATTGTTTCGGTAGTTTAGATAACATATTTCTTTCGTATCTTTTTGATAAGTCAACTCTGATTGTGGTAATAGATACAGCATTTCTGTACTTAAAAGCATTCTAATTTTATTCGCGAAAGCCTCTCTAATCAATACTGAATCTGTTTCGTCTTCAATAAAGTCCCATTTGTTTTTTTCAAACCATAATTCATAAGCAGAAACCATATCCTGTTTATCTACTATCTTAATAATGTTATTTTGTATTTGAACGTAATTTTTGACATTATTTATTGATAGTACTCTAAATCCCAAGTGTTTAACAAAGTCAACAAAAAAACTAGATTTAAAAGAGACGCTTTTAACCCCATCTTTACTAACTTTTATTATCCAAGGATGATAAACTACTTCTTCGTTATTTACTTCCATAATTTGTATTATTTAACTGTTTTTAAAAAATCAATCACGTCAGACTTTTTGTAGCGTACATTACCAAGGATTCGTACCACAGGGAAATCTTTGTGTTGTTTTTTTAATTTGTGTAAAGTTGAATTTGAAATCTGGAGAAAATCACAAACATCAGCTTCGGTCATTAATTTATCATCGATTGAAGACGTCTTTTCAGACAATGATAAGTCGGCTAGCAACTTTTCAGAAACAGCTTCTGAAATGAATGTTGCTAACTCAGTAATGGTGTTTGAAAAGTGATGTTTTAATTTGTTTGCTTCCATGATTGTGATTCATTTACAGGAGCAAATTTATCATGGAAGAGAGGAGTTTGTGTTTTGTTTCGTAAAACAAATACTTAATTGTATTTTTTACGAAAACGGTTTTATATTTCTACTTTTTGTCAAAAGATATTTTTCTATAGTAGCTTTAGGATTTTTTTGTAAATAATTAAGTGATGTTTCTCTTATTTGTGGAAACGTATTATACATTATTACCATTATATCAAAAAGTTTCACTACTTCTATAATTGGTTTTTTTGGCAGTAAAGAAATTAATTTCGATTTTCTAAAATCACTATCCCCCGAAGAATTAATTTCTTTAATCTTATCTTTTATGCCTTTTTCATAACTAACTTTAATAGTTTTTGCATAATGGTTCCTAGCTTTCGAATAAATAGAATACAATTTATGAAAAGAAGAATAAACCTCGTTGCTATTCTCAATTTCAACATTTAATAATTTTATGTCTGAAATGTTACCTCTGTAATTAAAAGAATTATTAAAAAACTCATCAAACTGGGCTTTTGGAATAATTCCATCCAACAATGTTTCAATTTGTTTTTTAAAGTCATTTTTATCCACAAAAGTATCTTTTACAATCGCATCTTTAGTAACTGCAAAAAATAATGGAATTCTATAATCATAAGGCTTCTCAATAAATTGCAGCTCCTCCGAACTTTTAAAAATAAGTTTAGTTTGACGTTTTAAGGTTTTTAAGTTTAAATCTATATAATGTAGAATTTTATCCGCATTTTTATATATCAACTCAATAGTATTATCCATATGTGATGTATTATCAAAATCCGAATAATTATCATGTATACTTTTAACATACTTATTCAAGTAACTACTCCTACTACTAGATATGTATTTTTTTAAATAATAACATATAAAAAATTGTTCCTGTTTATTAAATTCAATTAAGTTCTTTTTGAAATATTTGAAATCTAACGAATTTTCAAAACAACTATCTATAAATTTAAATATTCCCATTACGAATTGTGGAGACAAAATATCTAAATCAATTTTTATTCGTTTATATTTATCCATAGTCGGACTACATTAAATTAAATGGTTCTATCAAATATAATATTTAAAACATTGTCAAATATGGAAACTTTTAAACACTCTTTAGACAAAGTAAAATATAGTAGTTATTGATAAAAATAGTTTATCAAAAGTATAATCACTTTATCACTTTAAGGAAACAGATTTAAGGATGGTGTAATCTAATC
>CANRKI010000194.1 GCA_947631175.1 uncultured Flavobacterium sp. | reverse complement strand
TACGAGTTTACTTTAAAGAAGCAACTCATGGTACATTGCTTGTAAATGATCAGCACATAACGTTTACTATAGAACTGCCTTGGAGAGAAAATCAAACAAAGATTTCTTGTATTCCAGAAGGAGTATACCATATTAGACGACGATTTTCATTCAAGTTTTCATGGCATTGGGTAGTGGAAAATGTGCCTGGAAGAAGTGCCATTTTAATTCATCCTGCCAACGATGCTCATATAGAGTTACAAGGTTGTATTGCTCCCGTTACAACCTTTACATCAATAGGAAAAGGCAGTGAATCTAAAAAAGCAATGTTTAAATTATTAGAAGTGTTTAATAAGTTTAAAAGTAACGGACAATTAAAATTAGTAATAACGAGTAAAACTCAAATAAAAAATAAAAAAATATGAATGTATTTGAACGCGCACAAGCACCAACCCCAAAGTTTTTTAAAACTTTACGTACCCTTGGTTTAATTTTAGTTGCTGTAAGTGGTAGTATTTTAACAGCTCCGGTTACACTACCAGTGGCAATAGTTTCTGTTGCTAGTTATGTGGCTGTCGCCGGAAGTGTTTTATCTGCTGTTTCTCAAATTACAGTAGATGATAAAGCAAAAGCAGTAAAAAATAACTTGGCTATTCATGGCTCATTTTAAAAATGGAGTTTTAGGTGGTATGGTTTTTTCTTTGACCTATACCTTAACCTTAAATGAACTATTTAAAACCATTGTACTTGCAATTACAGGAGCAATTGTGAGTTTTTTAGTGAGTTTTTATTTAAAAAAAATGTTTAAAAACAAGTAACAAAAAGCCTTGAGTATAAAACCTCAAGGCTTTTTTAGTAAACTAATGAATTGAATTCTTCTTCAAAAAGGGTCTAAAGATAAAAATGTATTACTCATAAAGTATTTTAACTTCAAACTAATATTTGAATTTATGTATGGGTGTTTTTTATTTATAACAAGTAACTTGGGGAAAAACTATTCGACTGAATTTTCTTTATTAGTTTCAGTTATATTGTTATTAATCTCTTTCGAATTTTTATCTTTTGAACCGCTACTCACAAGCATAGCTAAAGCAATGATTAATCCTATGCAGACAAGAGCAAATATGATGATGATAAATGTTCCGTTGACAAAATTATAAAGTGGAAAATGCAAGAGTTTCATAGCAATTGGTTTTAAAGTGTTATTATATTGCTAATTTATATTTTTAAATCATCATAGTTTATGATATTTGTCATTTTTAAGTTAAAAAAAGAGTTTGTATTTGTGTTTCTTCGTTTTAACGTTGTAGTTTCAATAATTAATATAATGACTAAATAACCTAATTTTTATATTTTAAAGTTTGGCATGGAATCAAAAAAAAAATCTTTTAATGGTTCGATTTTTAAAGTAAATCTGAAAAAAAAACTACAAGAGAGGCTAAATTTTATAATTATCATATCTTTGACACGTGTAAAGGAGCTTGTATTCATTTTTTGTTTTTCAAGTTTTAGATTACTAAAATATCTATTAACTTTTTTTTGAATAATATGAAAAACTTTTCAGTTTTATCTTTATTTCCATTACTTATTTTTATCATTGTATTTATTGGTTCAGGAATATATTTTAATGATTTTTATAAATTTCCTTCACCAATTGCTGCTTTAATTGGTGTTTTAGTTGCGTTGTTTATTTTTAAAGGGACAATGAATCAAAAAATAGAAACTTTTATAAAAGGTTGTGGAGATTCTAAGATTATAACCATGTGTACCATATATCTATTAGCAGGTGCTTTTACTACTATTACTAAAGCAATTGGAGCAACCGATTTTATTGTTGCTTTAGGCATTGGAAATATCACGCCAAATTTTTTAATTATTGGAGTATTTATTATTTCGTGTATTTTGTCTTTTTCCATTGGAACATCTGTAGGCTGTATTGTTGCTTTGGGACCAATTGTAATTGGCCTATCTAATTTCAGTATAGATTCGCTACCTATGTTAGCAGGGGCTTTGTTAGGAGGGGCTATGTTCGGAGATAATTTATCTTTAATTTCTGATACAACAATTGCTGCAACTCAAGTTATGGATTGTAAAATGAAAGATAAACTTCTTGCAAATTTTAAAATAGCAATTACAGCTGCAATTTTAACGCTTGTGGTTATTTACTTTAACCAACCGCCAAATGCAGAACTGGTAGAAACATCTCATAATAACCAATACCAACTCTTAATCCCATATATCAGTATTGTTATTCTTTCATTAATCGGATTACATGTTTTTTTAGTTTTAATTACAAGCATAATTTTAGCAATTGGTATTGGATTATTTACATATCAATTTGAGTTTATAGAATACATGCAAATGATTTATGATGGATTTTTATCTGTAAATGAAATTTTTCTATTATCATTAATTACAGGTGGATTAGCTGCATTAATTGAAAAAGCAGGAGGGATTGACTACATGATTCATTACATTCAAAAAATAATAAAAGGAACTAAAACGGCAACAGCAGCAATTGGTTTGGTAGTTTCATTTGTTAATTCTGCGGTTGCAAATAATACTGTTGCTATCATAATTTCTGGACCAATTGCAAAAAAAATAGCCGCTGATTATCAAATTGAGAAAGCAAAAGCAACTTCTATTTTAGATATTTTTTCTTGCGTTGTTCAGGGTATAATTCCCTATGGAGCTCAAGTTCTGATCTTATTAAGTTTAACAGATAAAAAACTAGGCTACTTTGATTTGATTTCAGAAAGTTACTATTTAATGTTTTTATTTATAATTACACTTTTAGTAATTATATTTTCAAAAAAAAGAAACAGCCCACATCTTTCAAACTCATAATTTTTTGATATTAGGTCAAAAGAATTATATTTGCCCATAATTATAGAAATCATAAACATTTCATCAATGAAATTATTAGAAGGAAAAACAGCAATTGTAACTGGTGCTACTCGCGGAATTGGTAGAGGAATTGCTATTACATTTGCCCAACAAGGTGCAAATGTTGCTTTTACATATAGTTCTTCAGAAGAGGCAGCTAAATCACTTGAAAACGAGTTAATTGCTTTAGGAGTTTCTGCTAAAGGATACAAATCTAATGCAGCTGATTTTAACGAAGCTCAAACTTTAGTTGATCAGGTATTAGAGACTTTTGGCACTATTGATATCTTGATCAATAATGCTGGAATTACAAAAGATAATTTATTAATGCGTATGTCAGAAGAAGATTTTGACGCTGTAATTGATGTAAACTTAAAATCGGTTTTCAATATGACGAAAGCTGTGCAACGTACGATGTTAAAAAATAGAAAAGGTTCTATTGTTAACATGAGTTCTGTTGTTGGAGTAAAAGGAAATGCAGGACAAACCAATTACGCTGCTTCAAAAGCTGGAGTTATAGGATTCTCTAAATCGGTTGCTTTAGAATTAGGTTCTCGAAACATCCGTTGTAATGTAATTGCTCCAGGATTTATTGAAACTGAAATGACAGCAAAATTAAGTGAAGATGTAGTGAAGGGTTGGGCAGATGCTATTCCTTTAAAAAGAGGAGGAAGTCCCGAAGACGTTGCTAACGCTTGTGTTTTTTTGGCTTCAGATTTATCAGCATACATC
>CANRKI010000193.1 GCA_947631175.1 uncultured Flavobacterium sp. | reverse complement strand
CTTCTAAAACCAACGATTTAGCTGGTGACGGTACAACAACTGCAACCGTTTTAGCACAAGCTATCGTTAAAGAAGGTTTAAAAAACGTGGCTGCGGGAGCAAATCCAATGGATTTAAAACGTGGTATTGACAAAGCGGTTGAGGCAATTGTTGCCGATTTAGCTAAACAAACTCAAGAAGTAGGTTCAACTACAGATAAAATCAAACAAGTAGCATCTATCTCTGCGAACAACGACGAAGTTATTGGTGAATTAATCGCTGAAGCTTTTGGTAAAGTTGGTAAAGAAGGGGTTATTACTGTAGAAGAAGCTAAAGGAACAGATACGTATGTAGATGTTGTAGAAGGAATGCAGTTTGATAGAGGATATTTATCTCCATATTTCGTTACAAATCCTGAAAAAATGGAAACAGAGTTCGAAAATCCTTATATCTTATTATACGATAAAAAAATCTCTTCATTAAAAGAGTTATTACCAGTATTAGAGCCAGTTGCTCAATCAGGTAAACCATTATTAATTATTGCTGAAGATGTGGATGGTGAAGCATTATCTACTTTAGTAGTAAACAAATTACGTGGTGCTTTAAAAATTGCTGCTGTTAAAGCTCCAGGATTTGGAGACAGAAGAAAAGCAATGTTAGAAGATATCGCTATTTTAACTGGTGGTGTTGTTATTGCTGAAGAAAGTGGATACACTTTAGAAAACGCTACGTTAGATATGTTAGGAACTGCAGAACGCGTTTCTATCGATAAAGACAATACTACAATTGTTAACGGTGCTGGTGATTCTGATATGATTAAAAACAGAGTAAACCAAATTAAAGCTCAAATGGAAACAACAACGTCTGATTACGACCGTGAAAAGTTACAAGAACGTTTAGCTAAATTAGCTGGTGGTGTTGCTGTTCTTTACGTTGGTGCTGCTTCTGAAGTAGAAATGAAAGAAAAGAAAGACCGTGTTGATGATGCTTTACACGCAACTCGCGCAGCTGTAGAAGAAGGTATTGTTGCTGGTGGTGGTGTTGCTTTATTAAGAGCAAAAGCTACTTTATCAACAGTTGAAGCTTTAAATGCAGACGAGAAAACAGGGATTCAAATTGTTGCTCGTGCAATCGAAGCTCCTTTACGTACTATCGTAGAAAATGCAGGATTAGAAGGTTCTGTGATTGTTTCTAAAGTTGCAGAAGGAACAGGAAACTTTGGCTACAACGCTAAGTCTGACGAGTATGTAGATATGTTAGCAGCTGGAATCATTGATCCTAAAAAAGTAACTCGTGTTGCTTTAGAAAATGCAGCTTCTGTATCAGGAATGATTTTAACTACAGAATGTGCCTTAGTTGATATTAAAGAAGAAAGTGCAGGCCAAATGCCAATGGGCGGTGGTATGCCAGGAATGATGTAATCTCATTAGTTAATTAAATATAGTTATCATAAAAGCTGATTCTTAACCGAATCAGCTTTTTTGCATTTTATAGTATAAGTAAAATATTACACCAGAAGCAGGATGATTTTAAATACAGAATTTGAGCTAATAAAATTCACTAATATTCATAAAACATTAACTTTCAAATGATTATTTTTTTGTATCTTGAAGAAAATATAAAAATAATAAAACATGGCTACAAACAAAGTTTATGATCGTCCTAACTTAAAACCTCAGTACGATAATTATATTAATGGAAAATGGACAGCACCTGCTTCAGGAAAATACTTTGATGTTATTACTCCTTTAGACGGAACAGTGATGAGTAAAGCAGCTCATTCTAACGGACAAGATTTAGAATTAGCGGTTGATGCAGCGGCTGAAGCTTTTAAAACTTGGGGAAAAACATCGGCTACACAACGAAGTATCATTTTAAATAAGATTGCCGACAGAATGGAAGCGAATTTAGAGAAAATTGCAGTTGTAGAAACCGTAGATAACGGAAAACCAATTCGCGAAACTTTAAATGCCGACATTCCTTTAGCAATCGATCACTTTAGATACTTTGCAAGTGTAATTCGTGCTGAAGAAGGTTCTTTATCAGAATTAGATCAAAACACGGTATCATTAATTGTACATGAGCCTATTGGAGTTATTGCGCAAATTATTCCTTGGAACTTCCCTATTTTAATGGCTGTTTGGAAACTTGCTCCAGCACTAGCAGCAGGAAACTGCGTGGTATTAAAACCTGCAGAATCTACACCTATTTCTATTTTAGTTTTAATGGAAATTATTGAAGATTTACTTCCTCCAGGAGTTGTTAATATTGTAAATGGTTTTGGTGCAGAATTAGGTCAAAAATTAGTTACAAATCCTAAAGTGTCTAAAGCAGCATTCACAGGATCTACTGCAACTGGACGTTTGGTAATGCAATATGCAACAGAAAATATTATTCCGGTTACTTTAGAACTAGGTGGTAAATCACCAAACGTTTTCTTTGAATCGGTAATGGATCACGACGATGCCTTTTTAGATAAAGCTTTAGAAGGTGCCGCTTTATTCGCCTTAAACCAAGGTGAAATTTGTACATGTCCATCACGTTTATTAATTCAGGAATCTATTTACGAAAAATTCATTGAAAAAGTGCTAGCACGTGTAAACGCAATTGTAGCTGGTAATCCATTGGATACAGCAACAATGATTGGCGCACAAGCATCAAAAATTCAATACGATAAAATTCTTAACTATATTAAATTAGGAAAAGAAGAAGGAGCAGAAGTTTTAACAGGTGGAGAAGCCAACCAATTTTCGGGAGAAATAGAAAATGGATATTACATCAAACCTACTCTTTTAAAGGGACACAACAAAATGCGTGTTTTCCAAGAAGAGATTTTTGGTCCAGTATTAGCGGTTACAACATTTAAAGACGAAGCCGAAGCGATTGCCATTGCAAATGATACCATTTATGGTTTAGGAGCTGGTGTTTGGACTCGAGATGCACATCAATTGTATCAAATTCCACGCGCAATTCAAGCCGGACGTGTTTGGGTAAATAATTATCATAATTATCCAGCAGGAGCACCATTTGGCGGTTATAAATTATCTGGAATTGGTCGTGAAAATCACAAAATGATGTTAGACCATTACCGTCAAACTAAAAACATGTTAATTTCTTACGACAAAAACAAATTAGGTTTCTTTTAAAATAAAATAATATGGGAACAGTGAAGCGTTTAAAAATAACAGAAAAAGCAATTGATTTAGTTCGAGAATTAAAACAAGAGCACGGTGATTTGATGTTTTATCAAGCCGGAGGCTGTTGCGAGGGCACACAACCTATGTGCTTTACAAAAGGTGGTTATTACCCACGTTTAAACGATGTAAACATTGGCCCATTGCAACCTTTTGATTTTGACTTTTGGATTGATCGCGATTTGTTTGAATATTGGAAAAATGCCGAATTTGAACTAGACGTTTTAGATGGCTTTGGAACCGGTGGTTTTTCACTAGAAATTCCAAAAGGAAAGACTTTTAAAATTAACTATCGCATCTTCACTTCAGAAGAATTAGAACAATTAGAAGAAATTTCGAGATACGAACATTAAACAAAAAGCTCAGAATTAAATGGACTGCACCCAAAAGTTTAGACAGATTAAAAAATTAATTATTATAAAAATGAGTTCGATATTCTATCGGACTCATTTTATTTAAGTTCGATTTTA
>CANRKI010000192.1 GCA_947631175.1 uncultured Flavobacterium sp. | reverse complement strand
GAGGTGATGCAACAAGCTATTGCCGATTTAAAAGAAGCAGAAAACCTATTATCTCAAACTTATTCATCGGGTGAAAAAGTACGTATTAACCAAACCGTTGTACAAGCATTATTGGCACGTTTGTATTTGTTTCAAAAAAACTGGACAATGGCAGGGCAATACGCTCAGCTAGTGATGAATAACCCAAATTATGAATTAGAGCCTTTAGAGAGGGTGTTTTTAAAAGACAGTAAAAGTGCTATTTGGCAGTTTAAACCAGAAATTATGGGAGCAAATGCAATAGAACCTTATACGTATCAATTTACAGAGCAACCGGCACCGCATTTTAGACTTTCAAATAATATTCTAAATGCGTTTGAAACCAATGATTTAAGAAAGCCAGCATACACGTTTTTTTTAGATGCGAATATAGCCTATGTAAATAAATATAAAATACTTGGATTTACATCAGAATCACAAGAATATACTTCAATTATTCGTTTAGAAGAGATGTATTTAATAGGTAGTGAAGCTGCTGCACAACTAAATGATTGGGACACTTGTACAATCTTGCTTAATAAAATACGTAACAGGGCAAACCTGCAAAGTATTCAGATAAACAGTTTATCCCAAGCATTAAACGCTATTCTGCAAGAACGAAGAATAGAGTTTTTATGTGAGTTTGGACATCGTTTTTATGATTTAAAACGTACCGAAAGATTATCAATTCTTATAGAAGCAAAACCCAATTGGAAACCTCATTTTGACATGTTGCCTTTACCAGAAGATGAATTGCTTTTAAATACAAGCTTAATGCCTCAAAATCCAGGCTATTAAAAAAGAAGCTATGAAAAAACACATTTTTCATATAATTATATGGTTAATCACAACAGCCTGCTCTGTATCGGGGCAGGTTATGACTAATGGTTTTGAAGGCGTTATAAACAATAAAGTAAATAACACTGGATCAGCGGTTACATACTATAAAATTTTGGATGGTAAAAATACTTTTATTGTTGATAATTTACGAAGCAATACCCAATACAATTTGGATAACATACATTCAGATTGTGTACTGTCAAGGCGTTTTTTTATAGGAATGGATTTTAAGAGTCAAAAAATACATCTCATTGATTTAGAATACGATCAATATGAAACAATAGAGGGGGTATCGCGTTTTTGGTGGAATGAAGCAAGCCAAAAAATAATTTATAGTGACGACACATCACAAAAATTAACCGTTTATGATTTAATTAAAAAAAACAAAGAAATTTATTTTAACATTACACAATTTAGTGTTTCTACAAATGCGCAGCTATTGGTTGCGTTAGAGGAAAATAAAAAATGGTTTGTTAAAGATATAGAGAAATCAGAAACAAAAACCTATATAAAAAACAATATAAAAGGAGTTAAAAAACTTAAATGGAATGGAAATTCAATAAAAGAATTATATTTTTTTAGTGTAGGTAACAATACGTATGCAGTAGATAAAATAAATAAGAAACACTTTCAAAGAATTTACGAAGGAGCTATTAAACAAACAAATGCTCCCACAATAGATAGTCTTTTTACAGAGGTCATTTTTTTAAAGAATGAAATTGCTATGAATGTCTTACCAAATAAAGTTACTAAAAAAGAACAAACAACGAATGTTCAAGTCTTATTAGGAAAATCGAATAGAATATCTTTTACTGAAGCCCCAGCATTTATAGGAAATCAATACGCCAAGATTAATTTAAAGAAACAAATCATAAAACATTTTCCAACACTAGAAGGATCAAAACAATGGATACACCCAACCAACGGTGAATTATTTGTTATGGAACCAACAGTTTTTGACGATTTTAGTTTGTTTGAGCCTAAAAACAAGGGATATTTTTGGGATGAAAACTTAAATAAAAAACAGTTTTTTGGATTGCTAAATGGAAACGAGCGAACAATTCATCTAACAGTTAAATTTCCATATCTCTTATATTTTTTTAAAAATGATTGGTATTATTACAATCACTTTCAAAACAGGTCAATAAACATAACAGCAAAGATTTCGGATGTGTTTTATAACGAACAGTTTGAATATGCGGCATTAAAAGAAGACGAAACCACTCAAAATTTTCCATTATTCAATAATCATCTTATCTTTTATGGGGCTACAGATTTATGGGGCTTTGACATTGATAAAAAATCATTGGTTTCTTTAACTCATGGAATGCAAAAAAAACGGAGCTATGAACTACCACCAACCAATTATAGTAATCATTCCATTACTAATAATAACGAAAATATTATAAATTTCAATAATTTACTTGTACAATGGAAATCTGTGGATTTATTGCATTCTGGTATATCTGTTATTAATGAAAGTGGGATAGAAGATGACTTTGTAGAAGGTACTTTTAAAATCAGTCAAATAAGTCGATCTAAAGATTATTTTACTTATGTAAAAGAAAAGTTTAATAGGCCACCTGCCCTGTATTTGTATGATATGCAAAATAGGAGGGAGAAACTTATTTATCAAACCAATACATGGGATTCGATAGCAAAAGAATTAAAAGTTGAATATAAGGAATGGATAAACCAGGCAAAGCAAAAGTATGGAGCAGTTGTGAGATACCCTTTGAATTATGATGAAAGTAAAAAATATCCTGCCGTTTTTAAAATATATGAAAAGCGAAAAAAAGAATTGTACACTTATTATTCCCTTCAGGATATTTATGGTAGTGGTATTAATCCTAGGCTTTACAATGAAAGTGATTACTTTGTAATAGAACCCGATATTTATTTTGAAATAGGAAAAGTAGGAAGTTCAGTAGTAACAGCTATCAATGAAACACTGCATGCGCTAAATGAAAATAAAAACATTGATACCAATCGATTAGGTTTATACGGACACTCGTTTGGAGGCTACGAAACCAATTTTGCCATTACGCAAACAGATGTTTTTAGAGCCGCAGTAGCAAGTGCAGGGGTTTCAGATTTGGTTAATTATTACCATAATTACAGTGAAGCGTATTTAAAACCAGATTTGTGGCGGGTAGAAAAGCAACAATGGCGTATGGGTACACCATTTCATGAAAAACCGTCAATGTATATCGAAAATTCTCCTATTATGTTTCTAAATCAAGTTACCACCCCTTTATTATTGCTATCGGGAAAAGAAGATTACGTAATAGATTATAGACAATCGTTAAATATGTTTATAGGTTTACGTAGACTTGGTAAAGAAGTGAATTTACTATTATATCCCAATGAAGGGCATGTAATTCATGGACGAGAAAATAAAATAGACGCAAGTAAAAAAATTAAAAACTGGTTTGACTACTATTTAAAAGATAGCGAAAAACCAATATGGATGAAAGAAGGGCTGAATTAACAGCCCTCTTTTAATTAGTTTCTAAATAACATAGCGGTACATTGGAGTAAGCTATTGTTTTCAACTTTAGAAGCCCAATATTGCGTACCAGCTAAATCAGTACACGCTTCACTACCTGTAACATTACAATCAACTGTTATGGATACACATCGCTGACCTATAGGTTTTGAGATGTCATAATGATAAGCTGTGATTGGAGCCTTTGCATTTTGTTTATTTGCATTTGTAGCAAATGCTGCTGCTGCGCCAAAAACCATTACTGCCAATGGTACTAAGGCTTGTTTTAAATTTTTTT
>CANRKI010000191.1 GCA_947631175.1 uncultured Flavobacterium sp. | reverse complement strand
TTTTCCTATTCTTAAAAACAATAAAATTTTAAATTCTCTTAATTTCTCGGCGAACTATTTAATGAATTTAATCAATGATTTGTTACAGATGCAAAAAATTGAGGCCAATGCAGTAAAGGTTGAGAAAAATGTTTACAATATCAATCATGAAATTAAACATATTGGAGAGAGTTTAAATGCTATAGCGCATAGAAATAAAAATGAGATTATAACTAGCACTGAAAACTTTGAGCATGAATTGGTAGAGGTTGATAAACTAAAGCTAAATCAAATTCTTTATAACTTAATCAGTAATGCTTTAAAATTTACTACTGAAGGGCGGGTTACAATACATGTAAAACAAAAAGTGATTAGTAGTACAGTATTGAGCTTGGAATATGCAATTGAAGATACAGGTAATGGGATAAGTGAAGAAAACTTAGCTGTTATTTTTGATCGTTTTTCGCAGTTTCACACTCAGGGTACAGATTACCAAGGTACAGGTTTAGGGCTCTCGATAGTAAAGCAATTGATTGATTTATTGGGTGGTGCAATTAAAGTAGAAAGTACTGTAGGAAAAGGCACAATCTTTACTTTTAGTATTCCGTGCAAAGTTGTAACTACTAAAGACGTGAGCTACAAAGCCTCAGACATATCAAAACAATTAGCTACAATGGATTTAGATATTTTGTTGGTAGAAAATAACGAAATTAATAGATTGGTAAATAAACGAAATTTTGAAAATCATCAAATTGCTTGTACACTTACCTCGTCTGCAAAAGAGGCTATTGATTTGTTGGAAGATAAAAAATTCTCGATTATTTTAACTGATATTAATATGCCTGAGATTGACGGTTTTGAGTTTGTTAAAATACTACGTGAAAAAGGAATTTACACTCCAGTTATTGCATTAACAGCTTATACACGTGAGGATATTATGCCTCAGCTATCAAAATCTGACATACAAGATGTGGTTACTAAGCCCCTTGATTTTGAACATTTACTGCGAGCAATTTATAATATACTTAAAGTATAATGATATAAAAACGCCATTTGACATTCGTCAAATGGCGTTTTAGTTTTTATCTGAATTTATATTTTCGTTAAACGAGGCTGGCAAAAATGTAGGAACAAACTTAATTAAAATAGGAAGCAACAAACTACCACCTGGTAAAGCAAAAATTGCTAATGATGGGATTGTTTTACAAACCTCAATTAGTTGTTTTTTTATTTTTTTCTTTTCGGCATCATCTAAATTTCTTTGTGTAGATAAAGCTATTAATTTTAATAGTTCTTTATTTGCCACAATTTCTTTTACCAATCGATCCTTATTTCTAATAATTAAATTAATAACCGTATCGGTTGTATGATCGTAAAAATGTTTAACCGGATTCGAATAATTAAAGTAAGGTATTTCATCCTTATGTGTGTTTATAAAATAAAAAACACTTTCAACCGCTTGATCAACGGCGTAGTTTTTAATATCTAATTGATAAGCAAAACTTTTAATAAAATCGTGTTCTCGACGGTCAAGTTGTTTATCACTCCACATGGCCATACACGAAATATCTAAAAAATAATTTCTTTCAAAAATCGAATCAAAAAAAGCCAGATTCACATCAACAGATTCATTGCTTTTCTCAACCTTAGTAAAACGCACTGAGTTTTCGAATAATTTAATTAAAAGCGAATCGTATTTTGTTTTTCGCTCTTTCGTATCTAAAGATATAAAAGCTATTTTAGTTACAACTTTTTCAACCTTTTCAAGGTATTTTAATGGGTCTATCTGTTCTAGCAAATACTTTCTAAACGCTAAAACATCCATATACAAAAAGGCATTTGTTATAATATGAGAAAATGATTTAGTAAAAAAGTTATCGTTAGTGGTCACTCTAATATTTAAAATCTTTTCGAGCTTAATACTATTGCGTTCGCTAGGCAAAAAACGTTTCATAAAACTATTAGGCTCAGGATGTAATTTAGAGTAAAACTCTAAAACAGCTTGTGTAAAAGTAGTAGGATTATCTTGTAGGGTTACTTTTACGTACATAATGAATAAGCCATGTAAAAGTCCTAGTTTAGCTAACTCCTCAGAGGTTAGCTTATTTAGGGTTAAATGCTCTAAATTATACAAACTAACGGTATGCCCATATATAAAGCCACAATTGCGAAACTGGCAATGTAGTTCTTCGTCATTTAAAGTTGTAAAATTAAAGTCAGGACAAATACCAAAATACTTGTCTATCCAGCCCTGAGAAGAGGGGTTTATATTCATAACTACCATACTAGATTTTACAAAAGTACAAAAAACTAGCAGTATATAAACAGGTTAAAACATAAAAAAAACTCAACTATCTAATAAGATAATTGAGTTTTTTTGTGGAGCCGCTGAGAATCGAACTCAGGTCCAAACGAGCAATCGAAAAGCTTTCTACATGTTTAGTTTCTTATTAAATTTTCGACTTTAAGCTTGGAAAAAAACATCCACTTAAAGCTTAGCTCTATCAGTGTCAAAACGGATTCAGAACATTACCGTTTCTAGATTTACTTTTACGGTTCCTTTTGATCAAACGCCATAAATCAAGGCTTTTGAAAGGAATCTAGCTTCTCTACCTGGTAGAGACTAGGCAATTCTTACTATAATTCAGAATTAAGCAGCTAAAGCGTAATTATTTTCGCCGTTTATAAGTTTGATTCATGATATTTACGAGCTGTGTATCAGCGCTCGACATGCTTACTATCCAATTCCACCCGCTGTCAAAACCGATCGGCCCCGTAGCTAGTAAAACTGTCCTTAAATCAATAAGGAATTGCAAAAATAGAAAAAAAAATTGGATTAAAAATATTTGTAAGAAAATTATTGATTTGCTATTTCAATTTATTTTTTGTAAAATTGAATGCAACCATAAACTATAGCAACAAACATTTATTACTTTTTTTATATGAAATTTGGAATTATAACAGAACGAAAATCACCACCAGATCGCAGAGTAGTTTTTTCTCCCGAAGGATTAACACGTTTAAAATCAATGTTCCCCGAGGTAGAAATTGCGGTAGAATCCTCTAACATCAGAGCGTTTTCTGATCAAGAATACGCCGATAAAGGCTTCAGCATTACTACAGATATGACCGACTGTGACGTTCTGTTTGGAGTAAAAGAGATTCCGGTAGAAGACCTAATCCCAAATAAAACTTATCTTTTTTTCTCGCATACCATAAAAAAACAAGCCTATAATCAAAAATTATTACGTGCTTGTTTAGACAAAAATATCACCCTAATTGATCACGAAACCATTGTAAATAAAAACAACATCCGATTAATTGGTTTTGGACGTTATGCAGGTATGGTTGGCGCATACAATTCGATCGCTGCTTTTGGTAAAAAATACGACCTTTTTAACCTAGTCCCAGCAACAAAATTACAAACAAAAGCCGATTTAATCGAACGTTTAAAACGTCCGTTTTTACCACCAATTAAAATATTAGTAACCGGAAAAGGAAAAGTAGGGCAGGGCGTAATCGAAATTTTAAAAGGAATGAAAATGAAAGAAGTTTCCTCAGATGCCTTTTTAAATAAAGTTTTCACTCATCCTGTTTTTTGCCAAATTGATGTTCTAGATTACAACCACCGCCTAGACGGTCAGGATTTATCAATTAATGATTTCTATCAAAACCCGCAAGAATATGAATCCGATTTTGAAAAATACACCAAAGTAACCGATTTATATATTGCTGGACATTTTTATGGCA
>CANRKI010000190.1 GCA_947631175.1 uncultured Flavobacterium sp. | reverse complement strand
TGAAACAGCAAATACGTATTCCAAAGAATTAATATTAAAATTCCCAGCGAAAAAAGCAAGATAAACCAACGGGTGTACAAGCTTCTTTTAACTATAGACATAGGTTAAATTTTGTATTACAAGATAGTATTTAAAACGTTATTTTGTTGATAATATTTTAAAAATCATACCCAAATTAAGATTGTGTATGCCTATATTTGTTTCAAACCTATTTTTATTTATGTTAAGCATTGATCCTAAAGAATTGACAGCCGTTCAAACACAGGCTTATCTGCAAGGTGCCGTGGGTCCCAGACCTATTGCTTTTGCAAGCACTGTAGATACGGATGGCAACGCCAATCTTTCGCCTTTTAGTTTTTTTAATCTTTTTAGTTCCAATCCGCCTATTTTGGTTTTTTCACCTGCGCGTCGGGTGCGAAATAATACGGTAAAACACACGTTGTTAAACTGCGAAGCAACAAAAGAAGTGGTGATTAATATTGCGAATTACGACATGGTTCAGCAAGTTTCGTTGTCTTCTACCGAATACGGCGATGGTGTGGATGAATTCATCAAGTCAGGGTTCACCAAGTTGAATTCGGATGTTGTAAAACCTTTTCGCGTGGCAGAAAGTCCCGTTCAGTTAGAATGTAAAGTAAACGATATTATTGCCTTAGGCGATGAAGGTGGTGCTGGAAATTTGATTATTTGCGAAGTGGTCAAAATCCATATTTCAAAAGATATTTTAGACGAAAAAGGTGGCATCGATCAACACAAAATCGATCTCATTGCTAGAATGGGCGGGAATTGGTACACACGCGCAACGCCCGGAATGTTTGAGGTTGAAAAACCACTGACCACTTTAGGAATCGGTGTAGATGCGATACCGGAAGAAGCAAAAAAAAGTGGTATATTTGCAGGGAATGATTTAGGTATTTTAGGAAATGTAGAACAGCTTCCGACAGATGCAGAAATCGTACAGTTTTTAGAAGCTCAAAGCGATATTAAAAACTGGAAAAACGAAAACAACAACGAATTAATTTATAAAAAAGCAAAATCGTTTATTGAGTCACACGATGTTTCGTCGGCTTGGAAAGCAATTTTAGCAACTAAAAAAGAGGCTGTCTCATAAATAGAAACAGCCCTTTTTTATTATTTACCTGGCTCTAATGTATGTTCAGTTGTTACTACCGTAACCAATAAACTACAAGACGAATTTTGATTTGGATTATTTTCACATTTACAAAAAAAAGTATCTTGACCTGTACTTGGATT
Source organism: uncultured Flavobacterium sp. (assembly GCA_947631175.1). Taxonomy (GTDB): domain Bacteria; phylum Bacteroidota; class Bacteroidia; order Flavobacteriales; family Flavobacteriaceae; genus Flavobacterium. The sequence goes on along the minus strand of CANRKI010000190.1, from coordinate 2,478 downwards.
CCCTACGGATCCTACATAACAACAACCACTACCTTTACATTTATATGTTATATAATCAACCTCTCCATTAGTAGTATTCAAAGACACAGTTTTTCTCTTTGTTATAACATCACCTGAATTTTTATACCCTATATCTACGTTTCCCACAGCAAAAGCTATAGTATTAATAAGGGATTCAAACTCATAAGTAACAAAAGCCGCAGTTCCTTCACTTGTGCCTGATTCTATAAAATCAATATCTGTTATTTTATAAGCATCATAACCACTATCAAATAATATTTTTTTCAAATCGTCTATATTACTTGTAACGACATATCCTTGAGGCGACACAATCTCCCCGTCAAAACCCAAACCTTTCTTTTCGAGTGTTACATTTTCAGAATCATTAATATTATCTGAGTTAGCAGTTGAGTCAGTATTACTACAAGCTCCAAATAGAGCACCTATAGCAAAAAGTGTTAAAAATCTTCTCATAATATCAATATTTTAAAAAACATTTTTTTTATTTCCCTGGCTCTAATGTATGCTCTGTGTTTACTTCTGTAACAGATAGACTACAATCAGAATTACCTTCTGGATTATTTTCGCATTTACAGAAAAAAGTATGTGAACCATTTGGGTCATTTAAATCCCGTGTTCCACCAACATAACAACATCCTTTTCCTTTACAGCTATAAACTGTTGTTCTCTCTCCTTTAGTAACATTCTCTGGAACAGTTTTTTTCTTTATAATAACATCACCTGAATTTTTATATCCAATAACTATGTTTCCCTTAGAAAAAGCAATAGTGTGGATAAACGACTCAAACTCATAAGTAACAAAAGCCGCAGTTCCTTCACTTGTGCCTGATTCTATAAAATCAATATCTGTTATTTTATAAGCATCATAATCACTATCAAATAATATTTTTTTCAAATCGTCTACATTATTTGTAACGACATATCCTTGAGGCGAAACCACTTGTCCTTCCTCCTTTGCAAAAGTTTCATTCCACAATTCTTTTTCGCCTTTTACTTCAACATCAGCAGTATTACAAGCATAGAACACTGTAATTAAAACTAAAAATTTAACAAAATACTTCATAATAATACTTTTTTTAATTAGTAAATCAAACATAGAGTTCAATAAAAACTTAAACAACTAATTAACAAACATTTAACAAAAAAATGAAATTAATTTCTATTACCAAAATGAAATTAATATAGTATATTTGTATTCAGATTTTTTAGCAAATGGAAGTTTTAGGAAAAATTAAAATGATTGGAAACGTGCAAGACGTAAGTCCAACATTTAGAAAAAGAGAAGTGGTTGTTACAACGGAAGAACAATATCCACAACATATCTTGATTGAATTTACGCAAGATAAATGCGATCTTTTAAACCAATTTCAAATTGGAGAACAAGTACGTGTAGGAATTAATCTTCGTGGTAGAGAATGGGTGAATCCACAAGGAGAAACACGTTACTTTAACAGTATTCAAGGATGGCGTATCGATCGTCCGCAACCACAAGGTTATGCACAACCCCAACAAGGCTATGCGCAACCTCAGGGTTATGGTCAGCCACAAGGTGGATACGGAACACCACCACAACAAGGTTATGGCTCTCCTCAACAACCAAACTTTAACCAACCACAACAAGGGTTTAATCAACCAAATCCGTTTGAAAACCAAGGTGGTGGTTATGCAAACAACAACACAGGCTTTCCTCCTGCTCCAAATTTTGACCAAAATCAAGAAGCAGAAGACGATTTGCCTTTCTAATAAAAAATGTAATTTTGAATCCTGATGCAACCATCAGGATTTTTTTATGTATAAACTGACCAACGAACTTTATTTTCCGCCCGTAGCAACGGCACATCCTTCGGGTATTGTAGCTTTTGGCGGCGACTTATCTGCAGAACGATTAATCTTAGCTTATAAAAGTGGTATTTTCCCTTGGTTTGAAGACGGCGAAGAAATCACTTGGTTTGCACCCGAATACCGCATGGTTTTGTTCTTAAACAACCTAAGAATTACAAAATCGACACGAAGTATATTGAATCGAAACACTTTTAAGGTAACGTTTAACCAAGCTTTTAAAGAGGTGATTACCAATTGTCAACAAATAAAACGCAATGGGCAATTAGGCACTTGGATTACCGATGATATGTTAGCTTCTTATCTAAACTTGCATGAAATGGGTTATGCAAAATCGGTTGAAGTTTGGCAAGAAAATAAACTAGTTGGTGGATTATACGGCATTGATTTAGGACACATTTTTTGTGGCGAAAGTATGTTTTCTAAAACATCAAACGCTTCTAAAATTGCTTTTATTCATTTAGCCGAAAAACTCAAAACAGAAAATTATCAATTAATCGACGCGCAAGTTTATAACGAGTATTTAGAATCTTTAGGCTGTGAGGAAATTCCGCGCGATTTGTTTATGAAAATTTTGAATAAGGAATTAAAAGTTGTTTATGATGATTAAGAAATTCC
>CANRKI010000189.1 GCA_947631175.1 uncultured Flavobacterium sp. | reverse complement strand
CAAGCAGCAAATTTAGCATCAGCTTGTTCTTGAGTTAAAGCTCCTTTACGAACTCCACCGTTTAAGTGGTGTTTTAATAAAGCTCCTTTTTGAGAAAGAATTGTTTTTGCAGTGTCTGTTGGTTGAGCACCTTGGAATAACCATTTTGCAGCAGCATCAATATTTAAATCGATTGTTACAGGGTTAGTGTTTGGATTGTAAGTTCCGATTTTTTCTAAGAATTTACCATCTCTTTTTGCGCGTGCATCAGCAGCAACCACCCAGTAAAAAGGTTTTCCTTTTTTACCGTGTCTTTGTAATCTAATTTTTACTGACATAATCTTATGATTAATTTGAGGTACCCGACCTCGGTTTATAATTAAGGTGCAAAGATACAATTTTTTTGATATGTTTTATACACCTATGTTCGATTTTTATGTTTTAAACATTTGCATGTGTTTTTAATGTGAAACAGATAAAAAAGTTATATGTTTTAAAAAAAGAGCATTTAAACAAGCAACTTTATTTCTTAAAAAATTAAAAAATATAGAATTAACGAAATGCAGTTGAATTAATAAAAAACAACAAAACAAAGACAGGTAATGCGCTAATTATCAAAGAAGTTAAAGTGTTTTTAATTTTGTCTGATTTGAATAAAATTTTGTCATCTTAAAGTTTTTAGACAATGTGATTTTTTTATAAAATTTGCATTGAAATTTAATTAATCAAATGCACTCAAATAACCCGAGCAAATCTGTTTGCTCCGTTTTAAATTTACTATTTGTTAGTATAATTCCGTTTTGTTGCTCAGTATCTGTAAGTTTTGCACAAGAACATATTGAACTTGACTTAGAAAAGACATTAACTTTAGCAAAAGAACAAAATCTACTGATTAAAAGTGCCGAAATCAATCATCACATTGCGCTAGAAGATATCAGCGAAAGAAAAGATGAACGATTACCAAATGTAGGCCTTCATGCTTTATATTCTAGAGTTTCAAATATCTCCGAATTTCAGCAAGGAATAAAACACCAACCTACAGTTACGCGTATAAATCCTGAAATATACGACTTAACATCAAACTTTAATGTGCCTATTTACAATGGTAATGCAATTAACAATCGTATCAAAATTGCAAAATTAGCTGCCGAAATCGCACATTTAGAACAAGCTGAGACAGCTAACACAGTATATTTACATGCTGCGCAAATTTTTTTGGAAGTTTGTAAACTAAAAGAACTTCAAAAATTAATTACAGAAAGTATAGAGGAAGAAAAAGACCGATTAAAGGAAGTTAAAGTACTTCATGAAAAAGGAGTGGTTACTAAAAACGAAATTTTACGAGCAGAACTTCAATTAGCACAACGTGAATTTCAGTTTTTGACCAATACTAAAAATATAAATGTATTAAAGGACGAACTAAAAACAACTCTTCAATTGCCTTTACGTACAGAAATCATTATAAACGAAAATAGCATCAATCAAATAAGTCCAGCTCTAGACAACTACACTGATTTACGTGAACATGCAAGTCATAACGAAGCGGTGTTAATTTCTGAAGAAGCCTTAAAAATTAAGCAACTCGAACTACAGAATGTAAAAAGTAATTACTTACCAAAAATTCAGGGTTTTGGACATTACGGATTTAAGTATCCTAACTATATGTTTTTTCCGCCAACAAATTATTTATATACGTTTGGACAAATTGGTTTGGAGGCAACTTGGGATTTATCTTCCTTATACAAAAACAAAATAAAGGTACAAACAGCTAAAAACAAAGTGCATAAACAAGAAGTAGATAATAAAATTTTATCAGACAAAATTGATAATCTAATTTTTAGTCAATACGCTGAATACAATGATCTGATTGAAAAAACAGCTGTAACAGCAAAAGCCGAAATGTTAGCCGAAGAAAACCACCGTATTGTTAATTTAAAATATTTAAATCAAATGGTTTTAATAACAGAAATGATGGATGCTGATAACGCTAAATTAAAGGCAAAATTTGATGTTATTGCGAACAAAATCGAAATTTTACAGAAAAAATACGAAATACTACATACTACCAATCTAATCTCTCACCATTAACATTACGCAAACGATGCAAGCTGTAAAAAAAATATTATCATTTACTATGATCACCAACTTATTTGCCATTGCCATAGTGGTTATTGGAATAGGTTTTGGAATTTGGTTTTTAAATTATCACAATTCGAACGAAGAAACCAACGACGCACAAGTAGAACAATATATAACACCAATTATGTCAAGAATTTCAGGACATATTAAGGAAATTAGATATGAAGAGAATCAGTATGTAAAAAAAGGAGATACTTTAATTGTTATTGAAGATGCCGAATACAGATCGTTATACTATAAGGCAAAAGCCGAATATGAAAATGCAATTTTAAACGAAACAGTAGAACAAAAAAATGTTGTAACTACCCAAAATGCAACAATTACTCGAAAAGCACAATTAGAAGAAGCAAAATCAAAAACTTGGCAACTGGAATTAGATTTTAAACGCTACAAAGATTTGGTTGCGAAAGATGCTGCTCCAGCACAAAAGTTAGAACAAGTTGAGGCAGAATATAAAGCCGCTCTTGCTCATTTACAAGAGGTCGAATCCGAAATAAATTCGGCAAACTTTGCCACCGAAGCTGTAAAAGCAAAAGTACCTATGATGAACGCCTTAGTCGAATCTAAAAAAGCTGCTTTAGACAATGCCGAATTATATTTTTCGTACACAATAATCACAGCGCCTTATGATGGTTGGGTAGGCAAAAAAACAATTCAACCTGGACAGTTAATAAAAGCGGAACAAAGTTTAGTATCTATTGTATCACAAGAAAAATGGATTGTAGCAAATTTTAAAGAAACTCAATTTGGGAAACTTACCATTAATCAACCTGTAGTTTTTAAAGTTGATGCATTTGGAGACAAAAAATACAACGGAATAATCGAATCGTTTTCTCCAGCATCAGGGGCACGATTTTCACTACTTCCGCCAGATAACGCAACTGGAAACTTTATCAAAATTGAACAACGTATTCCGGTTAGAATTAAAATTTCTGCTTCGCAAGAAGAAATATCAAATTTAAGAGCTGGTATGAACGTTACCGTTACCGCAGCTAATAAATAATGAAAACACAAAATATATTTAAGGATTGGGTCCCAACTTGGCTAGCTGTGCTGGTTAGTATTTTCTGCATGATGCACTGTATGATTTTACTAGGAGTATACACATCTAACGCAACATATGCAGCAAGCTTTTTAGATATTGAACCCGAAGATTTGCAATATGCCATGAGTATTACCTATGGTACATTTTTATGTACTATATGATTGAAGGAAGACTTTTTAAATACTTTCCTACAAAAAAATACTTAGTAGCCATATATTTTATATCAGCCATTTGCATAACCATTTCTGCTTTTGTAAAAAACTATCATCTGTTTATGTGTCTACGTATAATCGAAGGGGTTCTAATGGCTTTACCTTGGTTACCACTAAGACATATGATTATAAGTAAATTACGCTCAAAGAATGCAGTAATAATAGGATTCTCCTTTAACTATGGAGCATTATTAATGGCGACTCCATTTATTATGTCATTAACGGTTTGGATTTTGGATAATTACGATTGGAAATACATGACCTTTATTTCGGCATCATTTCAGGTATTTTGCGCTATTTTAGTTATTTTAACTTTTAATAATAATAGGTTTTACAAAAAATTGCCCTTATACCAAATTGATTGGACAAGCTACTTTTTAACATTAGTAGCTATACTTACTGGAAGTTTTGTTTTAATTTATGGAGAAAAACTATACTGGTTTCAATCTCCTAAAATCATACTTTATACCAGTTTATCCTTAATAACAGGCGGAATGTTTTTATACAGACAAAATTTTTTAAAACGTCCGGCTTTAGACTTAAATATTTTTAGATATC
>CANRKI010000188.1 GCA_947631175.1 uncultured Flavobacterium sp. | reverse complement strand
TGTGAACAAGTCATTACCGCTGCAAATTCACTATTGGGATTAAAAGCAGCATCGTACTTCTTAGAAAAACCAATAATAGGAACTGCATTTTCACCATACTTTATTACATAAATAGGGTTTTCTCCTTCCGCAATTTTAAATACGTCAAACCCTTGTTCTTTCAGAACGGTAGCAATCATTGGGTACATAGCTGTTTGGTGGGTTCCTCCGGAATAACAAGTAACATCCGAAACACCATAGTAATTTGCTGCTACTTGCATCCAAATTTGGGCTAAATGACTTCTTCTTGAATTATGAGTACAAATAAAGTTGATTCGAATTCGGTAATTCGAATCAACTTTAGATTGAATATAAGACACTAAAGGAGCTAATACCTGTTTTCTTGTATCATCTATCGCTTGTGATTTTAGAATAGTACTAATTGTCGCTAATAATGCATCATTCATCTATATTCATTTTTAAGATTAACAACATCCTGAGTTAGGATCGCAACAACTGCTTTGTGAAACTTGAGTATTAGGTGTTATTCCACAAGCATCTTCAGCTAAACAAGCAGTCAATGTATTTTTTAATAAAAAGTGAGTACCATTAAATGCTAAAAAATACTTCCCTATTGTTTCTTTACCTTGAACTTCTACCTCAATCTCGGCATCAACAATACCTAATTTTGTTTCTGACAATCGAATAATATTAAGCAATTTACCTGCTTTTAAACGATGTTCATAATCATCCGCATTCCATAATTGAAAGCTTACTTTAACCTCTTCTCTTATTGTTCCTCCACAATCAATAAACTTTTTTGTCACTTGACCTACCTCTGTTACATGAAAATGTTCGGCGACAAACGTTCCGTCTTCAAATTGAAAATCTACTCTCTCTAAATTTTCTAAAACTGCTTTTACTTCTGATAATTTCATACTTTACTTATTTTGATTTTACTTATAATCGCAATATTACGATACATGTACATAAAAAATATCAACAACAATCCTTTGATTCTATTTTTTGACTGAAGAATAATTCAAATGCTTTAAAAAACTCGTACCAAACTGCATCATCAATACAATAACAAACGGATTTACCTTCTATTGTTCCTTTAATTAACCCACTATTTTTAAGCTCCTTTAGGTGTTGTGAAATTGTGGCTTGAGCTAGTCCCAATTCTTCTACTAAATCATTGCAAATACAAGCATCCTGATTGATAATATATTGTAGAATAGCTAATCTCGCTGGATGCCCTAAAACCTTAAACATAAGCGACAACTCATTCTTCTTATCACTAAATAATTCTGATTTTGTTACTCCCATTCTTTTATACTTAAATGTACATCGCAATATTACGATGCTTATTTAAATTGACAAAATATTTTTTTTCAAATTTTCAAAGCTTTAGTTTTTATACTAGCATAACAAAAAAAATCTTCAAGAAAACTTGAAGACTTTTTTATTTAAACAAATACAAATTTACCTCGATGTACCAACTGTAGTATTGGTGAAATTCTAGCAACAGCCTCTGCACTACAACTTGCATCGACAAAAACAAAACTTGCATCATCTCCTTGTTTAGGCCATTGCATCTGCCCAGAATCATTTAATGGCAATATATTAGCAGTCGCAATTTTTAAACTTCTTGACAAGCTAAATTCGGAAGAATATCCGTAAAGCTGAGCCATTAAATTTGCTTTTTGCAACATACTGCCTGTACCAAACGAATCCCAATGATCGACAATACTATCATTACCTGAATAAACATTAACTCCGTGTTTATACAATGTTGGAATTGGCATTCTAATATTTCCTAAAGGAATTGTCGAAACAACACCCACTTGAGCATGAGCAAGCTTTGAAGCAATTTCTTCTTGTTGTTTTGCATTTAAAGCTGCTAAAATAAAACAATGACTTAAATAAGTTCTTCCTTTTAATTGTGGGTTTTCGTTTACTTTTTGGATGATATACTCTACCGTTTTTAAACCTTTATCATCCATTTCATGTAAATGAATATCAATTCCTTTATTATAATCCAAAGCCAATTGCACCGTAAAATCAATTGTTTTTTCAATTGATCCATCTAAAGTAAAAGGATCAACTCCTCCAATAAAATCAACTCCCATTTGGGCTGCTTCTTTTAAATAATTAACCGAATCTGTATAATAAACGCCATGTTGAGGAAAAGCAACCAACTCTGCCTCAAAATTATCTTTTCGTTTTTCTAATACTTTTTGAATTTTATTTAATCCATCTAACTTTGAAGTAGGCTCAATATTAATGTGACTACGAGTAAATGAAGCTCCATTTTTTTGAAGTAAATCAATTAATGCATGAGCTCTAAAATCGGTTTCTGATGCAATTTGAGGAAGTAGCTCTTGTTCAAAAGTAATCATGCCTTTCACCCCTTTAACTTTTTGTTTTTTTGCTTTCCAAGGTCCACCAAAATATGTTTTATCTAAATGCATGTGCATATCTTTGAATGAAGGCAACATCAACAAACCTTTCATGTCAATTGCTTCTAAATCATTGGGATGATTATTTTCAATCTTTACAATTTTACCATTCTCTACTTTAATTGTAAACAAATCAGTTTGAGTTTCCGTAACCTCACCCAAATCATCATATATAAATCCTATTTCTAAGCGTACGTTCTTTAATTTATAATTATCATTCTCTATTGACATAGTTGCATTTTTAATATTAGCTTTCATTTCAGTATGACTGAACAATGCAGTCGTTGCGAAGCTCATTCCCATTAGTCCTAAACCGGACTTTCTTAAAAAATCCTTTCTTGAAATCTCCATCTTTTAATAATAATAAAGTTATTTTCAAAAATATAAAGTTCAACCTTAATCGAATGTAATGTTTCATTTCAATACTTGAGAATTTCATCTCTAAAACACTTCAATAAACTTTAAAATTAATAATTTCTTCAACAAACCGAAGTTAAATTACAACTTATTCAAAAGTATTCGAAGTAACTTTGTTAAAAATTAAATCATACTTTATGAAAACTTTACTATTAATGTCTTTGGTTACAATTATGAGCTTTTGTACCAATAATAATGATTATAATATGGAAAATAAAAAACTTATAGAATATGTCATTAAAAATAACCTGACTGAAGTTAAAAGGCTTATAGAAAAAGGTGAAAATATTAATACTGTAAACAAAGAAGGAAAAAGTATTTTGCTATTAGCGGTTATTAATAATCAAACCGAAATGGCTACCTTTTTAACTCAACAAGGAGCTGACGTAAATCTACAAGCTAAAAATTCAGACACAGCTTTTTTATTTGCAGGAGCAAGTGGTCAAACCAAAATGGTAAAATTGTTTTTAGAACATGGAGCTCGTTTTGATATTTACAATCGCTATGGAGGTACAGCTTTAATTCCTGCATGTGAACGTGGTCATGTTGAAACAGTAAAAGTTTTAGCTCAAGTAAAAAACTTTCCAATTAACCATGTAAATAATTTAGGTTGGACAGGATTAATGGAAGCTGTTGTACTTGGTGATGGTAGCTTTAAATATCAAGAAATTATTAAAATTTTATTAGAACATGGAGCTGATCAAAATATTAATGATTTCGATAACATAAGTGCACTTCAACACGCAAAAAATAAAGGACAGACAGAAATTGTAACTATACTATCAAATCATCAAAAAAGCACAAATTAATAAAAATCACAAGTTAATTAATAAAACAAACAATAACCCTTCTATTTAGTTAAAGTAAATTTGTATAAATAAAAAATTAAGAAAAATGAATTTAATAAAAAAAACCACAACCATTCTATCTGTATTGTTTTTATCAGCTCTTCTTTACAATTGTAATAATGACGATAACTCAACAGAAAATACTTTAACTCCAAGTGAAATTTTAGCTAGCACGCCATGGGAAACAACAAGTGCAAAAAATGAAACAGGAGCTAATGTACCGTTAACTGATCCGAATGTAATTAATTTTGTAGGATTTGCTTATTT
>CANRKI010000187.1 GCA_947631175.1 uncultured Flavobacterium sp. | reverse complement strand
TTTGGAATAAGTTACCATATTTATTTTCAACTACTTTTTGACCTAAATCATAAACTAATTTCGCATCGTTTTCATCTAAATGGTGAATACGAGCCTGCTCTTTTCCGTAACGATCAATTGCAGCAGCGAAATCTAAATAAACAGCTTCTCCTGTTGCATTAACACCGAAACCAGCATCACAACGTTCTTTAGCAGCACGAGACGCAACGTCACGAGGAACTAAGTTTCCGAAAGATGGGTAACGACGCTCTAAGTAATAATCTCTATCCGCTTCAGCAATTTGAGTTGGTTTTAATTTTCCTTCACGAATTGCTTGTGCATCTTCTAATTTTTTTGGAACCCAAATACGTCCGTCATTACGTAAAGACTCAGACATCAAAGTTAATTTTGATTGGTGATCTCCAGTAACTGGAATACAAGTTGGGTGAATTTGTGTATAACAAGGGTTTGCGAAATAAGCTCCTTTTTTGTGGATTTTCCAAGCAGCTGTAACGTTAGAACCCATAGCGTTTGTAGACAAGAAGAAAACGTTTCCGTAACCACCAGTTGCAATTACAACTGCATGTGCAGAATGACGCTCTAATTCTCCTGTAATTAAGTTACGAGCAATAATACCACGTGCTTTACCACCAACTAATACAACATCTAACATTTCGTGACGATTGTACATTTTGATTTTTCCACGACCGATTTGACGATTCATCGCAGAGTAAGCACCTAATAATAATTGTTGTCCTGTTTGTCCTTTTGCGTAGAATGTACGAGAAACTTGGGTTCCACCGAAAGAACGGTTATCTAATAAACCTCCGTATTCACGAGCTAAAGGCACACCTTGAGCTACACATTGGTCAATAATATTTACAGAAACTTCTGCTAAACGGTGAACGTTTGCTTCACGAGCACGGTAATCTCCACCTTTTACAGTATCATAAAACAATCTGTAAATAGAGTCACCATCACCTTGGTAATTTTTTGCTGCATTAATACCACCTTGCGCTGCAATTGAGTGCGCACGACGAGGTGAATCTTGATAGCAAAATGCTTTTACGTTATATCCTAACTCAGCTAAAGTAGCAGCAGCTGAACCACCTGCTAAACCTGTACCAACAACAATAACATCGATATTACGTTTGTTTGCAGGGTTTACTAAGTTAATGTGATTTTTATAATCTGTCCATTTCGTATCGATTGGACCTTGAGGTATTTTATTATCTAAACTCATAATCAATTTAATTTACTAGATTATTTAATAAAATGAAGGTAAATAGGAATGATAGCAAATAAAGCTGGAACGATATAAGCAAATCCTAAACCAATTACATTAATTAACCCGTTATATTTAGGATTATTAGCTCCTAATGATTGAAATGCACTACGGAAACCGTGTGATAAGTGGAAAGCCAAAACGATCATTGAAATTACATAAAACAATGTAAAAGCTAAACCGTAAGTTGGGTCTTTAAAGAAATCAACAGTGATTTTGTATAAATCTTTATATCCTTCTTTCGTTTTAACACCTCCTAAATAAAAGTCTTTCCCATCTTTTAATTCTAATTGACCTAAAGCAGGATCACCATAAACTGTTTTTCCTTCTTGATCTAATTGAATTATCACAAAAGAGCCATCAGTAGTATTATGAATATCATACTGTTGCTCACCCATTGGAGAAGCAATTTTCAGAACTTCTGTTTGCAATGGCATTTCAGCGAAATGCATTTTAGCCCAAAAATTCACCATATGAGTAGCAATAAAAACCAATAATAATGTTCCTAAAACAGCCATGTTTCTTGATGCCCATGTACTGTTTGCGGCAGCATTGTTTTTAGCATACCCAATTGGTCTAGCTTTTTTGTTTTGTATTGTCAATAAAATTCCATCAACCGCGTGGAATAAAATTGAAATATACGTAATGTAAGATAAAACTTTTACCGCAGGATTTGTTGTCATAAAGTAAGCATATTGATTGAACTGTAAATCAGTTCCAAAAATCAATTGTAAGTTACCTACTAAGTGACCTAACAAAAACACGCATAAAAATAAACCCGTAAGTGCCATCCAGTATTTTTTACCAATTGACGACTTTAAAAGTGCAGATTTTGCCATAATGTAATTTTAATAGTTTTTTTCCTTAAAAAAATCAGACAAAAGTAACGCTATTTACAAAAAATAACAAAGGATTTGACTTGAATTGTCTATTATTTAAAACTGTTATAAATAACACTTTTGTTAAACCTTATTTTTAAAAAGTTTTAGTCATATCTTCATCAACAATAATAATATAATCAGCAAGTTGCTTTTCTGTTGAAGAAATCTCATGAATATTAGCTTTTTGCAAAACTGCAATTGTTTTAATTTTTATATTTGGATTGTATTTATTTACATACCAATAAATCCCTTCGTAGTTATTAGAATGATATGTACCGTTAAAATGAACAAACAATTTTTCAGGCTTAAAATTTGAAACAATTGAGTATCCCATGGTTGCATCCTTAATCGCTTGTGCTTTAGGAAAATTTAAATTTGTATGATCTGCATCATTAAACATTTCCATCATTTTTACGTAAGCTGGTAAAGTCGGATCATAAGGAAAAGGTAAAGGTGCAATCCATCTTTTTTCTTCATCAGACAGGCTCATCAACGCCTCTTCGCCTTGCTTATATAATAAGCTAGCATATTTTCTAGGAACATTAGTAGCAATTACTTCAATATTATTTTTTTTCGCAAAATCAACCAAAGGTTTATAATCGGTCTTATAATTATTCCATAAACGTGCCGACTTTGCAAAATCCTCTTCAGACAACTTGCTACTCAAATATTCATTTAAATAAAGCTGATTATCTTTTTCAAACATCTCCATCCCCAACATTAATATTCTTTTTTCCGACAAAACTTGTATCGTCTTTAATTGTAGCCAATGCACAATTGAGTTATCATGAAATTCTCCAAATAAAATTAAATCTGATTTTTGAACTTCATCAATCAGTTTTTCAAATGACATTTTTTTACCATTTGATTTATAAATCTGATACGGTTTTATTTCTTGAGCAAAAACGGATAACCCCACAAACAATAGCACTACTAAAAGAATATTTTTCATAATATATTTAGAATCATTTTAAATAACACCGTAAAAATACAAATCGATTTTTAGAAAACAATAAAAATAATTAAATATTGAACTTATTCAAAAAAAACTTAATTATGCCAAATGCATTAAGACTATCTTTCTTAAAATCAAATGACTATCATCATGTTTTTGCAATTGAAAAGACTTTAAATTTGATTAATTAAAATAATGAAAATTATGAAAAGATTTTTTTTAGCAGTATTAGCACTAGCTGCATTAACTGCAAATGCGCAAGAAGAAGGTTTAAAAGGCAAATGGTTTGTTATGGGACAAGCTGGTTTTGGAACTGAAAAAGACGGAGACATAAACAATTATAGCATTTTACCAGCAGTTGGAACTTTCGTAGCTCCAACAACTGCAGTTGGATTAGCTGTAGGATACGTTGGTGGCTCTGACAAAACTTCTGGAACTAAAATAGAATCTAGCCAATTTGTTATTCAACCTTTAGCGAGAAAATATTGGGGTGTAGCTGACAATTTCTTCTTATTCGGACAAGCTTCAGTACCAATTGCATTTGGAGAAATAGCTGACGCAAAATACTCAACTTACGGTGTACAAGTTGCAGCAGGTATTGATTACTTCTTATCTAGTAACTGGAGCATTGAAGCGCAATTTGGAGTTGCTGACTGGAATAGCGTAAAACCAGATGGAGGAAAATCAACTAACGATTTTAATATCGGAGTAAACTCAGGTTTATTAGGAGGAGTAAAATTTGGTATTAAATACGTTTTCTAAAAAACAAAAACAATTAGTATATAAATGGGTTCGGTATTTTACCGAACCTATTTTATTTTTAACAACATTGTCCGTCATTCAGTTTTTACATTAAATAAACAAAGAAGAAAGTTTGTTAACTTTTTATTATAAATATGCTCAAACCTAGATAAAGACTAAAAAAAAACAACCACT
>CANRKI010000186.1 GCA_947631175.1 uncultured Flavobacterium sp. | reverse complement strand
ATGAAATGTAAATTGACGGATTGTCATTATTTCCGAAAATAAATATTCGCGAATGTTCTAATAAGTTATCAACTATACTAATAGCTTCAATGTTTTCACTCATACCTGGAATTCCAGGAATTAAACAACATATACCTCTAACAATAAGTTGAATTTTAACCCCTGCTCTACTCGCTTCATACAAACGATCAATCATTTTATAATCGGACAGGCTATTCATCTTCATTTTAATATAAGCTGGCTTTCCGGCAATTGCATTTTCAATTTCGTTTTCAATTAAATTATAAAATCGAATTCGGGTAAAATGCGGTGAAACGATTAAATGTTTATAGCGCTGAATTTTATAATTAACTTCGAAAAAATCAAAAACTTTAGAAACTTCTTTCATTATTTTTTGATGTGCAGTTAACAAGGTGACATCAGTATAAAAATTTGCTGTTGTTTCGTTAAAATTTCCTGTTGAAATAAAGCCGTAACGTTTAATTTTTTTAGATTCAATCCGTTCAATAACACAAACTTTGCTATGAACTTTTAAACCTTTAACTCCAAATATTAACTTAATCCCTTCAGTTTGCATCAATTCCGCATAATAAATATTACTCGATTCATCAAAACGGGCACGAAGTTCTATTTGAACCGTTACATTTTTTCCATTTTTTGCAGCATTTATTAATGAGCTAATAATTTGTGAATTTTGAGCCAAACGATATAAGGTAATTTTAATATCAATCACTTTAGGATCTAAGGCAGCTTCGCGTAAAAAGCGAACAATATAATTAAAGGATTGAAACGGAGTTTGTACCAAAAAGTCTCGTTCTTTTATTTGATTGAAAAAACTATGCTCGATATTTAAACCTACCACAGGTAATGGATGGTTGTTTTTAAATTTAAGATCTTTTCCTCCTAAATTAGGGAACTTCATATAATCTCGTCTGTTGTGATATTTTCCTCCAGGAATAATACTATCAATTGACTCAATTTGCATTTTATCTAAGAAAAACTGCAAAGTATCCTTTTCCATCTTATTGTCGTAAACAAAACGCACCACCTCACCCACGCGTCTGTCTTTAACACTATTCGAAATTTTTTCTAAGAAACTTTTATGCAAATCGGTATCAAAATCAAGCTCTGCATCGCGAGTCACTTTAATCATGTGAGCTGAAAGACGTTCGCAATTAAAAATTGAAAAAATACTATCTAAATTGTATCTAATAAGATCATCTAGAAGCATGATATATTGCTTACCATCAATTTCTGGTAGTACGACAAATCGATTGATATGATTTGGGATTTCGATGATAGCATAACGAGTTCGCTTAAATTCAGATTTAGAAGAGTTTTCATTTTGCTTTATTACCATTTTAACGGCTAAATAACCGTGTGCATCACGTAATAAAGGAAACTCTGCTAAATCATTTAAAATGATGGTAACTAAATCTGGACTTACTTCGTTAATAAAAAATTCTTTAATAAAGTTTCGATGTGGTTCATCGACTTGATTTTCGTCGATAATAAAAATATTTTGTTTGTTTAATTCAATCTCAATTTGATGTAATATTTTTAAACTTTCACTTTGCAGGTTTATAACAATATCTGTTATCTCTTGTAGTAATTCAGAAGCTGTTTGTCCATTATCTAATTTCTTCAAAGCATTTTTAGACATTGAAATTCTACGAATTGAAGCATATCTTACTCTAAAAAATTCATCTAAATTATTTGAAAAAATACCTAAAAAACGTAATCTATCCAATAACGGAACGGTTTCGTCTGCAGCTTCTTGTAAAACACGTTCGTTAAAAGCTAACCAACTTTTTTCTCTATCAATATAACGGTTTTGATGCTTTTGCTTCATTCTTTAAATCTTTTGGAAATATGGTTTTTAAAACCTTGCCATTTTTAATTTCACTCCAACTTGTTTGTTCAAATTCTAAAATAACACCCCCAGCTGTAGGAACATTTGCTATGTAAATATCTCCAAATTTATTAACAAAATCTGTAATTGCATTGTTATGTGCAAAAATAATTACACAATTGGTTTGATTTGGGAGTGATTTAATATACATTTCCAAGGTTTTATGATCAAAAGCATATAACTTTACATCTTTAATTATTAATTCATCAGGAATTAATAAAATTTCGGCAAAAATTTTCGCAGTATCTATAGCTCTTTTTGCAGTACTACTAAAAATTAAAAATTTTTCTAAGAGATACTGTTTAAGCTCTTCAGAAATCAAATGTACATCTGCAACGCCTCGTTTTTTTAATGGTCTGTCATGATCTCGAATTGGAAAATCCCAGTTAGATTTTCCATGTCTAATTAAAACTAATTTTTTCATAGCTATAGTTTTTAATTTTAAAATTTAAAAAATACCAAAATCGATAAACCATTATTTATTTGATATACAATTAAATATACAATATTTTTTTTAAAATAATTATGCTTTGTAATATTTTTTCAAAATCGATAAAATTGAATTAATTTTACATAAATTATTTTTTTACAATGAATAAAATTGGAATTGAAATTAAATGGGCTGCCATAATTACCACATATTATTGCATTTGGGCTTATTTTGAAAATGCAACCGGAAATCACAAAGATTTTAGTAATATAATTGTATTGGGATTTGTTTTTATATTAATCTTGATACTTATGACTGTCATAGCCTACTTTGATAAAAAAATGAATTATTATCATGGTAAATGGGACTTTAAGCAAGCTTTTCGTTTCGGTTTATTTTTAACAGGAATCACAGCCATCTTAAATCCTATTGCGCAATATATTATTCACAATTCTATTTCACCTGAATATTTTGTTAATTTGATCGAATACCAAGTAGCAAAAGGTAGAGAGTCTAAAGATATATTAGAAAAAACGTATAATTTTGATTCTAATATGTATCAAAACATGCGCGATATTTTGTCATTTGGTGTTGTTTTTTCAGCCATTTTGGCCTATTTTTTGAAATCTAAAAACTACACAGCACCAATTAAAACCACGATTATAAATCCTAAAAAGAAAAAATAAAATGAATATTAAAAACATACCTAATATTAAACACACTGAAAGTGGTAATTTTTTTCTACTTGCAGGACCATGCGCAATTGAAAATGAAGAAATGGCTTTTCAAATTGCAGAACGCTTAGTACAAATTACCAATAATTTACAGATTCCTTTTGTCTTTAAAGGTTCCTTTAAAAAAGCAAACCGTTCAAGAATTGATTCATTCACAGGAATTGGTGATGTAAAAGCTTTAGAAATATTACAAAGGGTAGGAAAACATTTTAATATACCTACAGTTACAGACATTCACGAGAGCTCAGATGCTGAATTAGCTGCAAAATATGTAGATGTTTTACAAATTCCTGCTTTCTTAGTACGTCAAACCGATTTAGTTGTAGCTGCTGCTAAAACAGGGAAAATTGTAAATCTAAAAAAAGGACAATTTATGAGTCCTGAAAGTATGAAACATGCTGTTCAAAAAGTATTAGATTGTAATAATGAAAATGTAATGATTACCGATCGAGGAACCATGTTTGGTTATCAAGACATGATTGTTGACTTTAGAGGTATTCCGACCATGCAAAATTATGCTACAACCGTTTTAGATATCACACATTCGTTACAACAACCAAATCAAGCAAGCGGAGTTACGGGGGGACGACCAGATTTAATTGAAACAGTTGCTAAAGCTGGTATTGCTGTAGGGGTAGACGGAATCTTTATCGAAACACATTTTGACCCAGCAAATGCAAAAAGTGACGGTGCCAATATGTTGCATCTTGATTATTTTGAAGATTTAATGAAAAAACTTGTTGCAATAAGACAAACAGTAAATAAATTTTAATTAGTAGTTTCCTACAAACCAATTAATTAAAAAAAAGTTTAAAAATAACTATCCAAAACGCTTGCATTGTAACAAAACAGCGCTATATTTGCAACCGTAATAACGAAAGGAATTACAATAAGCTACAAGCTTATGGGGAGATACTCAAGCGGCCAACGAGGACGGACTGTAAATCCGTTGGGAAACCTTCGCAGGTTCGAATCCTGCTCT
>CANRKI010000185.1 GCA_947631175.1 uncultured Flavobacterium sp. | reverse complement strand
AAATCATAAAACGGCTGTAAAGTCTTTATTTACAACCGTTTTGCCTGTTATTAATCTTTGATGTATTTTTACTGAAAATTTATTTTAAAAATAAAAATCATTGCTTTAATATTATTCTATTCTTCCTTGTTGTTTTAATTTCCAAAATCTAAGCAAACCGTTAACAGACATCCAACTTGGATTAGCATATTCGTAAATCTTGATTTCATTTTGCGAAAGCCCTTTTTTAAGAAAAGCATCAGTTGTAAATTTCATAAATTGTGGAACAATTTCTTGAGCAGGAGTAGCTGCATCAAAAAATGGTTTAATAAAATTTGCCCAATTGTCGAGCTCTTGTTCTAACTCATTTAATAAAGAAATTGGATCTTCTTGACGTGCAAAATGTGTTAAATATAAAGCCGAAGGATTTATATCTTTTATTTTTTTAATTGATTTTTTCCATAAAGCTAAATCAATATCTGGTGGCGGGCAAGGTGGTACAACAGGACCATTTTCAATCTTACAACCAGCAACATCTCCCGTAAAGATTACATCATTCATTTGGTATGCGTTATGATGAATAGCATGTCCTGGCGTGTAAATTACTTTAAACTTTACATCTCCAAAATCAAGAATATCTCCGTCATTAGCAGCAACTAACTGTTCATTAGCAATTGGTTTCATTTCCCCCCATAAACGTTCCATATCGTCACCGTAAATTTGTGCCGCTGAGTTCCATAATTTTTCTGGATTGGCTAAATGTGGTACCCCTATTTCATGTACATAAATCTTGGCCCCATTTTCAGCAAATTTCCATGCTGCACCTGCATGATCAAAATGAATATGAGTTAATAAAACAGCATGAATATCTTCAACCTTATATCCTTCCTTTTGAATTCCTTTTACTAAAGTTTCAAATGTAGATTCTGGTCCTGCTTCTATTAAAACAGGACCTTTTTGAGTTTTTACAAGGAAAGATCCTATAGATTCTTTAGAACCTTGAAAGTTTAAATCTAAAATCTTGATATTGTTAATCATTATTATTTGATGTATGAAATTATTAAACAAATAAATTGTATTAATAGTATATATTTTTTGAAAAAATATATACTATTTGTTAAAACAGGTGTTTTTACCTATTTGTTAAAACAGGTGTTTTTACTTATAAATTAACTAAACAAAATAATTAATTTAGGGCAATTTTAATAAAAAACATTATGAAAAAAAATACTTTTTTAACAAAAATCAAAAGTTTTTCAAAAGAAAAACTCTACGATCGAGATTATTATAAGAATTTGAATCATTTAATTTTATTGGTTCTAATTAATTTCTTTGCAATTACTAGTCAAGCACAAACTGTAAGATATGTTAAAGCTGGTGGGACAGGAAACGGTTCTTCTTGGGCCGCAGCTTCTGGTGATATACAAGCAATGATTAATGCATCATCTAGTGGAGATGAAGTTAAAGTTGCCGCAGGAACGTATAAACCAAATCGAACGGCAGAATCACCAGGAACCATTTATACAGGAACGGATAATACAACCAAAAGGAAAAGGACTTTTTTACTTAAGGCTGGAGTTAAAGTAATAGGCGGATTTCCAGCTGACGCTTCAACAACCAATGAAGTTTCAAAACCTATAGACAACAAAACTATTTTAAGTGGTGATTTTGATGATAATGATACCTTTGCATCGGGAGTTGTATTAGGAGGAAATTCTGAAAACGCATATAACGTTGTTATGATCTCCGGAAATGCAAATGAAGTTTATACTTTAAAAGGATTTCATATTACTGGTGGTAATGCTAATTCAACTTCATCAATAACAATTAATTCTAGTGATGCAATCACTTTAAATACAGGTGGTGGTATTAATATTGTAGCTAAAAGTGTAACAAATACCAACTCTAACACTAACGATTATACCAAAATTAACATTGAAGCCTGTGTAATATACCGTAACACAGCAAAATATGGTGGAGGAATACGCCTTAGAAGTAAAACCGAAGCTAACATTTTAAATTCTATATTTTACGAAAACTATGCAACGGATTACGGTGGAGCAATTTCAAACAGTTCCTATTATGGTCGATTTAATTACAATACGTTTTATTCAAACCGAGCTACATTAAATGGAGGTGCCATACAATCAGCTCTTCATGATAACGACCTTGTAACAAGCGTAAAAACTAACTATGCTAATAGCATTTTTGACCAAAACATAAAAGGAACAAGTACTACAAATATCCTTGGTTCAGATATTTCAGTTGGTAATGGTACCGAGAGTAATAATAGACATTCTACTACTAATAATTTCGTTAAAACTAGAATTCAGTATCAAGCTACATATGCTGATTTTAGCGGTTCAGCTGGTGGTAGCACTTTAGGAAATGCTTTATTCACAACAACAAGTGTTCCATTTGCCAATGCAAATTTAAAAGATTTTAGGCTACATTACTCGGCAGATTTTGAAGGTGATGTATTTGGAAATGATACAAATGACACATTTGATATTAATGGAAAACCTCGACGCATTGGGTATTCTTCAGATATTGGAGCACATGAATGGCAACTTACTCCAGACCAAAATGGCGTACTTTATGTAAAAAAAGGTGCAACTGGCTTTGGCTCTTCATGGAATGATGCAGTAGGAGAACTTGCTACAGGAATTTATTTCATGAATTTGTCTAATAAAGGACGATTAAGCTCATCTAATCCAAACCCAATTTTACATGGAATTAATGAAATTTGGATAAGCGAAGGAACTTATAAGCCTCAATTTGGAAATGTAATTGGTCAGACATATTATGATCCAGATGAGGATGAAGAATTAATAGGCTATTCGCATGGATATGATCCAACAAGTCCAAGGGCCGAGTTTTACTTAGAACCAAACACAAAAATATTTGGTGGTTTTCCAAATACAGGTAATCCTGTTAAAGCAGATAGAAACTGGAAGAACAACCCAACAATTATAAGTGGCGACATTAACGATAATGATACGGCTACGGGATTTGGCGCAAATTTAGTTCTTGGCAACAGAGCAGATAATTCATTAAATCTATTTGTATTGAGCGGAGATGCAGGTACTTCTGTACTTGATGGATTACAATTTCAAGGAGGAAACGCAAGTATTGACGAGCCAATGATGCTATTAAATAATTCAACTCGTTATACGACTTATTTTAATCGTGGTGTTGGAGGTGCTGGAAAAATAAGTATAGACGCTGGAAGTGTAGATATTATCAATTGTGTTTTCAAACAAAATTTTGCAATAGGATCCGCGGATGACCAACAAGGTGGTGGTGCATTATTTATTGACACCTATACTGATAATAGTGTTAATATTATAAATACTTTATTTGAATCTAACAAATCAAACCAAAACGGAGGTGCACTAGATTTATCTCGTTTACGCAGTAATTTAAAAATAATTAACTCAACTTTTTCTGGGAATTTATCAAATAAGCAAGGAGGAGCAATTGCTTTTAGGACATGGACAGAAACATTATATTTACAAAACTCTATTGTATTTGGTAATGCTGCTACAACAGCAAATACCGAAAGTTTTACTACATTAGTACCAGCAAGTGATAAATTTTTTAACCAAAATAATTTAATTGAAGGATTCTCTTCAACATCAAATGGAAACTTAAATGCAACAGGTGTAACTTTAGCAAACTTATTTAAAAGTAGTGATCGTACAAACACGGACTATTTGCAATTAACGAATAATGCAGTTGCTAAAAACGCAGGAAATAATAGTTTATATTTAGCTACATTCCCTACTTTTGATTTAGCTAAAAACACTAGAGTATTAGGAAATACAATAGATTTAGGTGCTTATGAAAACACCTGTAATTTAAACTTACCAACAGCGCAAGCTCAGACTTTTTGTACTGCTGCAACTGTTGCTAATTTAGTTGCTACTGGTTCTAACATAAAATGGTATGCTACAACTACAGCAACTCAACCTTTAGCAAATAATACTGCTTTAGCAACCGGAACATACTACGCAACGCAAACTACAGGAACTTGTGAATCTGGTAGACTTGCAGTAAACATTACTGTAAATCAAGCAGCTTTACCAACAGCGCAAGCTCAGACTTTTTGTACTGCTGCAACTGTTGCTAATTTAGTTGCTACTGGTTCTAACATAAA
>CANRKI010000184.1 GCA_947631175.1 uncultured Flavobacterium sp. | reverse complement strand
AAAATGCCCCCAAAAGTGTCTAACTTTTTGGGGGCAGTGTAATTTTGTAAGAGCTCTTTTTTTATGCTTATGCTTCGGTTACAATTTGTACCGTTTCTGTAGCCAATTGTTTTACTAAAACTTTTTTACCCGCTTCGACCTTTGCGATTGCTTGATCAGAGAAATGGCGAATAGTATAAAGTGATACGTTTTCTGTTACTTCAACATTAAATTTTTCGTTTAAAATTGCAGTTAATTCAGCGGTTTTTTCAAATTTATCTTCAACACAAATTGTAAAAGAAATAGCCGTATTCTGAATTAAACTTACCTTAATTTTAAATTGTGATAAGTGACCAAAAATTTCCGAAATGTTATCTTCCATAATAAAAGAAAAGTCTTTAGAGGATAACGAAATTAATTTTTGTTCTTTTTTAACGATAAAACACGAAGTCGCCGGCTCTAAATCGGCTCCCTTACTTACAGATGTTCCTGCTAGTAACGGGTTGATAAACGATTTTACGTATAAAGGAATTTCTTTATTTTGTAATGGTTGTAATGTTTTTGGGTGAATTACAGAGGCGCCATAAAAAGCCAATTCAATTGCTTCTCTGTACGAAATCTGATTTAAAAGTGTCGTATCTTCAAAATATCTTGGATCCGCATTTAAAACCCCAGGTACATCTTTCCAAATAGTAACACTTTCTGCATTTAAACAGTAAGCAAAAATAGCAGCAGTGTAATCAGATCCTTCACGACCTAAAGTTGTAGTAAAATAGTTAGGGTCAGAACCTAGAAATCCTTGTGTAATATTTAATATATTTTGATTGATTGAAGTCGAGATCAACGTTTCCGTTTCCTTCCAATCAACCACTGCGTCACGATATGTTGTATCTGTTTTTATTAAATTACGTACATCAACCCAGTTGTTCTCAATTCCTTTAAAACTAAAATAGTGACTTAAAATTGTAGTAGATAAGATTTCTCCCATCGATACAATTTGATCGTACACATAATTGTAGTTAGGCGATTTATTTACATTAAAAAAACTATCAATGTCCGAGAAATGTTTGTTTACTGCATTAAAAACCATGTTGTTTTCATCCTCAAATAAATCCAACATAATTGCATGGTGATACTCCTTTATTTCCCGGATTGCATGAGATAAATCTGGTGATTTCTCAAAGTAACGTTTGACTACAACCTCCAATCCGTTAGTTGTTTTGCCCATTGCAGAAACTACTAACAATACATTATCAAACCCCACTTTTTGTAATACGTCATAAACGTTTCTTACTCCATTAGCATCTTTTACTGATGCTCCACCAAATTTAAAAATTCTCATTTTTGTTTTTAATAATAAATAATTAATACTGAGGCTTTAACGACACTCGTAAGCCAATAATTGATTTTCGTTCATTTGTACAACTCGCCACGCGTCAAAAACGGTAGCTCCCGATTTTTTGTAAAATTAACAGCTGGAGTATTCCAATCCAAAACTGCCCATTCTACACGTTTTACTTTATCTTCTTTCGCTTGTTGCATCACACGGCTGTATAATGCTTGGCCAACTCCATGACCTCGCATCGCCTCGGTTACAATCAAGTCTTCTAAATGTATTGTCTTTCCTTTCCAAGTCGAAAAACGGTTGTAATACAAAGCAACGCCAACTATTTTATTTGCTACTTCTGCTACAAAAGTGTGAAATAAAGGCTGCGTTCCAAAGCCATCACGCTCTAAATCTTCAACACTTATTTCAACCGCATCAGGTTCCTTCTCAAAAACAGCTAATTCCTTAATAAGTTCTAACACAGAACTCATGTCACTTTTTAAACCCTTTCGAATATTCATCTCAAACATATTTTTATAAAAAAATAAACCTTTCAAATACGTGCTTATTTTTCGCAAAAATAACGATATTTGCTATCAATTTGCAACACGACTAAATAATTTAACTAACACATGGAACAGCGTAATAAAACTCTTGGTGAGTATATTATCGAAAAACAAGGGGATTTTAAGTACTCTTCTGGTGAACTTTCTAGAATTATAAACGCAATCCGTTTAGCTGCTAAAGTGGTGAGCCACAAGGTAAATAAAGCCGGATTGGTTGATATTACTGGTGCTGCCGGAAACCAAAATATTCAGGGCGAAGACCAACAAAAACTAGACGTTTATGCTAACGAAGTTTTTATCTCTACTTTAATTAATAGAGAAATTGTTTGCGGTATTGGCTCTGAAGAGAATGACGATTTTATTGCTGTTCACGGTCAAGACGGGGCAGATAATAACAAATACGTTGTATTAATGGATCCTTTAGACGGTTCGTCTAACATCGACGTTAATATTCCCGTAGGAACTATTTTCTCAGTTTACCGCCGCGTAACGCCTGTTGGAACTCCAGTTACTATTGACGACTTTTTGCAACCAGGTGACAACCAAGTTGCTGCTGGATACGTAATTTACGGAACATCAACCATGTTAGTTTATACTACAGGTCATGGTGTTAACGGTTTTACACTAAATCCTGCAATTGGTACATTTTACCTTTCGCATCCTAACATGAAAATTCCTACTAAAGGAAAAATATACTCAATTAACGAAGGAAATTACATACAATTCCCGCAAGGCGTAAAAGATTACATCAAATTTTGCCAAGAAGAAGAGGCCGATAGACCTTACACTTCGCGTTACGTAGGTTCACTTGTAGCCGATTTTCACCGTAACATGATTAAAGGTGGTGTCTATATTTATCCAACAAGCTCTAAAGCTCCAAACGGTAAATTACGCTTGTTGTACGAATGTAATCCAATGGCATTTATTGCCGAGCAAGCTGGCGGAAAAGCTACTGACGGTTTTAATCGCATCATGGAAGCTAAACCAACCGAGCTGCACCAACGCATCCCATTTTTCTGCGGTAGCACTGAAATGGTAGACAAAGCACACGAATTTATGGCCAAATACTAAAAAAAGCGTCTACATTTATTTGTAGACGCTTTTTTGCAAAAAACTCCTGTGTTAATTTTAAAGCGACTTACAAATAAAATTTTTAAATTCACACCACAAACCAATTTATAAATCAAAAAACGAATAAATTTATATTTGTAGCCTAAACCTAGTGCAATAAATTCACCATTTTCCCGCTATCCGCTATATCTTTTGTTTGTAAACTATCATATAAAACACAAACAAATTACAAAACAAAAGGATGTCGCTTCTATCGGGGCTAAAAATCAATAGAAGTACACAAAAATTTATGACAGCAAAAAAAAATAAATACGACCAAGCATATCTAAAAATCGCACGCGAGTGGAGCAAATTATCCTACTGCAAACGCCGCCAAGTTGGCGCAATTATTGTTAAAGATCGAATGATCATTTCCGACGGATACAACGGTACACCATCTGGTTTCGAAAATTGCTGCGAAGATAATCTAGGATTAACAAAGTGGTATGTGCTTCATGCCGAAGCAAATGCTATTTTAAAAGTGGCGCGTTCCACACAGACATGCGAAAATGCAACCTTGTATATTACCATGTCACCCTGTAAAGATTGTAGTAAACTAATTCATCAATCAGGTATCAAACGTGTAGTGTTTATTGATTTATATAAAGACGATTCCGGCGTAACATTTCTGAATAAAGCTGGAGTCGAAGTACAACAAATTTCAGAATTAGACTAATCCTTATAAATGAAAAACAACAAAATATATGCACCCATTATTATAGCTCTATCAATTTGTATTGGTTTAGTTATGGGGTCGTTTATTTTCGGAAATCCAAAATTTAACGTGGGTTCTCAAAATAATAGTCGACATAAATTGAACCGTTTAATCGATGTTGTCGAAAATAATTTTGTTGATTCTATAAATACAGATTCTATTGTTGATCTTGCGGTTACTAACATTTTAGATCAATTAGATCCTCATTCTTTTTACATTCCTTTTTCAGATAAAAAATTAATTGATGAAAGCATGAATGGCCAATTTGTTGGAATTGGAGTAACTTATTACATGCTTAACGATACACTTGCGGTAATTAATGCCATTGAGGGCGGACCTTCTATTAAAGCTGGTATAAAATCAGGTGACCGTATTTTGTACGCCAACAATCGAAAACTTTACGGCGAAAAAATTTCGACCGATACTTTAATGAACATTCTTAAAGGAGAAATAGATTCTGATATCTCTCTTAAAGTTTTTCGTAAATCCGAAAATAAAACTTTCAACTTTACTTTCAAACGTAACATTGTAC
>CANRKI010000183.1 GCA_947631175.1 uncultured Flavobacterium sp. | reverse complement strand
GCTTAAATATCCTGCGAAAACGTTAAAGTGCGACGAAGGAAAGGTTTTTGAAGTGGTTCAGAAAACGATTTAATAAACAATATTAGTATGAACATTCTTTGTATTGGGTATTATGATAAATTTTCTCGTTTTTTTTTACAGATTGAAAATGAGTTAAAGCAACAGTACAAAGGTGTGGAAATTAGTATTGAAAGTACGTATTTAAGTGGTTTTCTTTATAGTTTTGTGAGAAGAAAATCAGGCAGTTGGATCAGTTATAATGCATGGTACAAAGCTTTAAAAAATAAATCTTTTTATGAGCAACAAATTCTAAATAATGCGGCTTACAAGGGTTTTGATATTGAACAAATTATAGAAAAATATACTTCTTCTGATCATACCTTACGTCTGCAGTTAATGGCCTATATTGATATTCTAGAAACTAAGGTAGAAAAAGCTAATCTAATATTAATGATTGGCGATTTACGACTTCCTTTTGAAGTTGCAAAAAAAATAGCCGAGCAAAAAAAAATACCAATTTATCATTTTGAACAAGGACCATTCTCCACAACATTAATTGATAAGAAGGGGGTGAATGCTAATGCTTCTATTAGAGGTTATACTAATGATGCTCCACTGACAAGTGAAAAACAGAAGTTCGTTGATTTTTTCCTCCAAAAAACAAAGTCTAAAAAATACAATAGATCGCCAATTTATCGCGGTCTCGATTATTTTTTAGAATTTTTTTTAATGAAAACGTCTGTATTTCCGCCTGATATTAAAATAAATAATTCTATTTTCAAAAAAGACTATCACTCTCTGAATAGTAAACAATTTAAACCTAAAAATTTAATGGGTCATGAAAAAGTATATTTATTAATTACGCAAGTACCATTTGATGTGAATATGACTCACCATAGTCCTCATTATAAAAATCACACAGAAATTTTAACAAATGTACATGAAAACCTTCCTAATAACAGTATTTTAGTAGTAAGAGAACATCCACTTTACAAAGGTAAATATGAATCATCTTTTTATGATTATATAAAGAAAAGTGCTAATATTTTTGTTGATAATAATGATTTGTATGTGACGTTAAATAATGTAAATGCAGTTATTGTTAACAATTCAACAGTTGGTTTAGAGGCAATTGCGCACAATAAAGCAGTACTTACGTTAGGCAATTCTTATTACGATGAAAGCAACATTTGCTTGAAAATGTATGAAAAAAAGATGCTTAAAAATCTTTTGGTCGAAGTACTATCTTATCAACCTGATAAAGTTAAAGTAATTAATTTTTTATATTATTTTTTTACCGAACAAGTTGTTGAAGGTTATATTACCGATTCTAAACTGATAGCCGCAAGTAATGTTTTAAAAAAAATATCCCTTAATTATAAAAACTAAAGTACATGTCCTTCTTCTCGGTGGTTATCCCATTGTATAATAAAGAAAACTTTATTGCTAATACATTAGAAAGTGTATTAAACCAAAGTTTTACTGATTTTGATGTTTTAATTGTAGATGATGGATCTACAGACAATAGTTTGACAATTGTTAAAAGCTTTAAAGATGAACGAATAAAGATTTATTTACAAGAAAACCAAGGCGTTTCTACGGCGAGAAATAAGGGGGTCAGTTTTTCTCAAAACACCTATATAGCTTTGTTAGATGCAGATGACATTTGGAAAAAAAATCATCTACAGTCTTTACATGATGCTATTATAAAGTTTCCTAATGCAGGCTTATATTGTACCGGATATGAAATTTCACTTAATAACAAAAACACAAAAAGGTTAGCGAACTACAAAGATTATTCGCCTCAGACAATTGAAATTGTCTCAGATTATTTTAGTTCAAGCGTAATTAACCCAGTGGCTTGGCCATCTGCTCTGGCATTCAGTAAAGAAAAGTTTTATGAGATGGGAGGGTTTAATACAGATCTAAAAGCATCAGAAGATTTGGATTTTATTGCACGAGCAGCTTTAAAATATGATGTAGTAATAAATCCTGTGGTAACAATGTGTTATATGAAAATGAGTGAAAACAACTTAAGTAAGGCAGGGCATAATAAAGATAGCGAAGTGTTTTTAAGTAGTTTTAAGAAAGTTGAATTAAAAAACAATAGTCTTAAAAAGTATTTAGATATCAATAGGTATTCTTTCGTTATTCGATGTAAAATTTCAAATAATGAACGATGGCGAGTAGTGAAAAAGGACATTGATAAGAGCAATTTGAACTTAAAACAGCGGGTGTTGATAACGTTTCCTCCAAGTGTACTTCGTACTTTAAAAAAAATTCAATTATTTTTAGTTCAGAAAAACATTTATCTCACAGCTTTTAAATAATCGCGTGTATCAATTCTGACCAACGCTTGGTTATTGTATTTAGTGATAAATGGCTGATACTTGTTTTACAATTGTTTTTACAACTATAATAAAGTTCTTTATCAAAAGCCATATCATTAAGAGCTTTCGAATATTCTTTTACATCTTTATCTACAATTAAACCATTCACTTTATGTTGAAGTAGTTCATCTACACCTGTAAAATTACTACTAACAACAGGAACGCTTAATGATAGTGATTCTATGATAGCCATTGGAAATCCTTCATAATTACTGGTTAAAACAGTAAATAGTGCGTGAGATACAATCGAAAAAGGGGGGCTTTTAAAAGGATATATTGCTACGCTATCAGCTATATTTGACTTTTTTATATATTCTTTAATAGTTAATTTATCTTTTCCATCGCCCATTAATATTAAACGAATTCCACTGGAAGGAAGTGAAGAGTTTTTATATGAATCTAGTAGAAACAATAAATCTTTTGATACATTATCAAACCTGCCATAAAATAATATATAAGGGAAGTTAATGTTAATTGTCTCGTCACTTTCTGTTATTGGGGTAAAGTTAGGAATGTGTATTGTGTTTAGTAACCCTGTGTTTTTTTTTACTAAATTTTCAATAGCCTTACTCACACAAACAATTTTTGAATAGTGGGTAAATAATAATTTGTTTATGGTTTTGTTTTTAAAAAGATAAGAATGTATGTGATAACTATGTATAATTTTTATTTTTTTTGTAGATCCAAACACACACTCGTATACTGTCGTTTTAAATAAGTTAAGTCGAGCTCTATTATCGATTATTAAGTCAATCTCGTGTTCTTTTAAAAATTTTTTTAACCTTAAAGGCTTTAAAAAATTAAAGTTTTTTTCGTGTAATGAATAGTATTCAGAAGAATACGTTGACTGATCAAAACTGTTGTTTACCATAACATAAACATTAAACCCGAGTAGTTCTAATACGGGTTTTAAATTAGATAAAAAAACTTCAGCACCACCATTCATTAAAGTAGTTGTAAATAGTAAAATATTTTTGTTATTATTCACTCTCATCGGGTAATTAAAATATTAATAATACATTTGCCTTGTTTAAGACCTAGTATAAAAATGAATCAACCCTTAGTTAGCGTAATTTGTCTTTGCTATAACCACGAAAAATTTGTAGTTAAAAGTCTTGATTCTGTCATAAACCAAAGCTACAAAAATATTGAATTAATTATCGTTGATGATAAAAGTTCTGATAATTCTACTACAATAATTAACCAATGGCTTGAAAAATATCCTTTTGTAACTAAAGTCTTTAATGAACTTAATATGGGTAATACTAAAGCTTTCAATAAAGCAGCAAAGCTGGCAAAAGGTGAATACTTAATTGATTTAGCTGCGGATGACATATTAATAGAAAATTGTATAGAAAAACAAGTTAATTGTTTTGAAAATGCTTCAACAAATACAGCTATTGTCTTTGGAAATTCCTATTTAATTAATGCAATAGGAGAGAGGATTGGAACTTATTTTCAAGTGGATCATAACTTAAAGGTTATTGACCAGGGTTTGCGTCATACAAATTACGAAAGAATTATTGGTAGTGGTACTGTTATTTGCTCTGTATCAGCAATGATGAAAAGAACGGTGTTTGATCAATTAGATGGCTATAATGAACAATTGTCGTTTGAAGATTTAGATTATTGGTTTCGTGCAGCACGAGAACATAATATATTGTTTATTGATGAATTCTTAGTTAAAAAAAGAGTCTTAAGTAACTCGTTAGGGAGTCAATTTCATAGAGCTTCTCCCTACAATAAAAAATTGAATCAGTCACTTTATGTGATTATTCGAGAAACATTGAAAAAAAACCGAACAAAGAAGGAACATCATTCTTTACTGCGGAGAATTAACCAAGAGTTATTTTTAGCAGTGAAATTTTTTAATATTTCAAATATAGTAAGGTATACTAAATTAAAAATTATGGCGCACTTTTATGTGTTATTTTCCAAATAGCTTAAAAAATCAGTATAAATTCTTATATAGTCTTCTTCATCAAACGAATCAGAGGAGACCACCAAACACACCGATCCTGCCGAAAAGTTTCGCAATTCACGCCAGGT
>CANRKI010000182.1 GCA_947631175.1 uncultured Flavobacterium sp. | reverse complement strand
ATCGAAATCTTTTATTAGGAGTAAGTCTTTTTATCTTTTTTTACATTGCCAGAGCAACTCTAAATATTTGTCACGCAACTATGTTAACCGTTTGGTATTGGGAACCTATACGCGTTGCAAACGTTCAATACATAAACTTGGCAGGAAATATTTTAGGGATGATTTGTGCCGCATATTTATTAGCTAAAAGTTTTGACGTACTAAAAATATTTGCCATTGGCTTTTTCTTTTTAGCCATCTACCATTTTGCTTTTACCTTTTTATTTGTTCCAGATGTTCGAATATCGGATATAGCAATTCCATATGCAATGCAAGGTTTTGCGGTGGGGATACTTTTTGTACCATTAGTACTTTTTACTGTATCAGCGGTTCCGCCAAAATATGCGTCATTTTCAGGACTAATGGGTGTTTTTGGACGATTTTCAGGAAGTACTATCGGTTTTTGTATCATGCAAAACGCAAATGTTTTCTTTATTAATAAACATTACGATAAATTAAGTCAATTTACACTAGCCGAATCTCCAGAAATGCAAAATCGAATTGATATAGAAACGAGCAATTTTATAGCTAAAGGATTCAGCACGAACGAGGCCGCTAATCTTGCACTTAAAAATATGGTAAGTCAAGTAAAGGAACAAGCGAGTTTATTATCTCAAATGGAAATTTATACTTATGTAGGTTATACCATGTTATTGATATGTTTGCTTTTACTATGCACACAACCATTATTTAAAACCTATAAACTTTTTAGAAACAAACTTTGGAGTAGTTAAATCGAAGCAAATTCCAATATATATTTCCATTAATCCTATTTCGATAGGTCATAAACTTCCTCATATCTTAAATTAAGATAATGAGGATTTTTTTATACATAATACAACTTTTTCAATAGAGCACGTTCATCAATAATTTAGTATCTTTACTTTTTCTTTTCTAAAAAAAATCCACTAAGAATGTACTTAATTTTTGATACAGAAACTACAGGTTTACCACGAAATTTTAACGCCCCAATTACAGACACAGACAATTGGCCACGTTGTATACAGATTGCTTGGCAATTACACGACAAAATGGGAAATCTACTAGAACATCAAGATTATTTAATACAACCTGATGGATATGATATTCCGTACGATTCTGAACGTATTCACGGTATTTCTACAGCTTTAGCCCAAAAAAAAGGAATTCCTTTACGCGACGCCTTAGATAAGTTTAACGAAGTTTTATTGAAAGCTCAATTTATTGTTGGGCAAAATGTTGGCTTTGATGTTAAAATTATGGGTGCCGAATTTTATCGCGAAAACTATGATAACGAGCTCGATCAGTTACCCGTTTTAGATACCTGTACAGAAGTAACAGCTAATTTGCTAAAACTTCCAGGAGGACGCGGTGGACGATATAAATTACCAACTTTAACCGAGTTACACCAATATTTATTTGGGCAACCTTTTGCCGAAGCACACAATGCTACTGCCGACGTTGAAGCAACAACACGTTGTTTTTTAGAATTAATTAGAAAAGAAGTTTTTACAGCTGATGAACTTTTTGTTGACGACGATTATTTTAAAGAATTCAAACTTAAAAATCCTAATCCATTTCCTTTAATCGGATTAAAACACATCAACCTTAAAAAGGCTTCGGATGAAATTCGTAAGGAAATTGAGGCGCTTCAAAAAAAGAACGAGCCTACAAAAACATCCAACGTAGATCTGTCTAAACATGCATTTGCTCATTTACACAATCATACTCAATTTTCGGTTTTACAATCGACCATCGATATTGGAGCTGTTGTTAAAAAGGCAGCTGCTGAAAAAATGCCAGCCATTGCCATGACCGATCACGGTAATATGATGGGAGCATTTAAATTTGTTAGTGCTATTTTAGGCCATAATAAATCAGTAGCAGGTAAAATTGCGGAAGCGATTGAGAATGGCGAAGAACCGACAGATATAGAAATAAAACCTATTGTTGGATGTGAGTTTCACGTTTGCGAAAATCATACAGACAAAACAAAAAAGGATAACGGATACCAAGTGGTACTGTTAGCAAAAAATAAAAAAGGCTATCATAATTTAGCCAAACTTTCGTCGATTGCTTTTATCGATGGGTTTTATTATGTACCAAGAATCGACAAAGAAATTCTTTTAAAATATAAAGAGGATATTATTGTTCTTTCAGGGAATTTAATGGGAGAAATTCCTAATAAAATTTTAAATACTGGTTTAAAACAAGCCGAAGAAGCGTTGCTATGGTGGAAAGAACATTTTAAAGATGATTTCTACCTAGAAATTATGCGCCACAACCAAGAAGACGAAAACCGTGTAAACGGAAGTTTAATTGAATTAGCACATAAACACAACGTAAAATTAATCGCTACAAATAATACGTACTACATGGAAAAATCGGATGCCAACGCGCACGACATTTTACTATGTGTTAAAGACGGAGAAAAACAAGCAACACCAATTGGTAAAGGTCGTGGGTACAGATACGGCTTACCAAATTCCGAATATTATTTTAAAACTCAGGACGAAATGAAGCAACTTTTTGCCGATTTACCTGAGGCGATAATCAATATTCAAGAAATTGTTGATAAAATTGAAATTTACAATTTAGCACGCGAAGTACTTCTTCCGAAATTCGATATTCCAGCAGAATTTGTTAATCCAGAGGACGAAATTGACGGAGGAAAACGAGGCGAAAATGCGTATTTACGACATTTAACTTACATTGGAGCCGAAAAACGCTACCCGGTTATAGACGATGTTATTAGAGAACGTTTAGATTTCGAACTTAAAATTGTTGCTAATTCTGGTTATCCAGGATATTTCCTTATTGTACAAGATTTTATTGCCGCTGCGCGAGAAATGGGCGTTTCTGTAGGTCCAGGTCGTGGTTCGGCTGCCGGATCTGCGGTAGCTTATTGTTT
Organism: uncultured Flavobacterium sp.; assembly: GCA_947631175.1. Classification (GTDB taxonomy): domain Bacteria; phylum Bacteroidota; class Bacteroidia; order Flavobacteriales; family Flavobacteriaceae; genus Flavobacterium. The sequence continues at coordinate 1,700 of CANRKI010000182.1, read as the reverse complement.
AGGAATTACTAATTTAGATCCTATTAAATACGACTTACTTTTTGAGCGTTTCCTTAATCCAGACCGTGTATCCATGCCCGATATCGATATCGACTTTGATGATGAAGGTCGTGGTCGTGTAATGGATTATGTAATTAACAAATACGGATCGAATCAAGTTGCCCAAATTATTACTTATGGTAAAATGGCAACCAAATCGTCTATTAAAGATGCGGCTCGTGTGTTAGATTTACCACTTTACGAATCGGAACGAATTGCTAAATTAATCCCGACGATGATGCCGGGAAAATGGAATTTAGCTCGATTTTTAAAGGAATCGGAAGACGAAATTAAAAAAGCAGTAAAAACCGATGAGTTCGAACCAATTAAAGAACTTATTGGAATTGCAAACCAAGGCGATTTAGCTTCCGAAACCATTCAGCAAGCAAAAATTATTGAAGGGTCCATGCGTAACACTGGTATTCATGCCTGTGGAGTTATTATTACGCCAGACGATATTACCAATTTCGTTCCGGTTCAAACCGCAAAAGATTCTAATTTATATGTTACCCAATTTGATAACTCGGTTGCCGAATCTGCCGGATTATTAAAAATGGACTTTTTAGGATTAAAAACCTTAACCCTGATTAAAGATACTTGTGCCATTATTAAACAACGTACAGGTAAAATTATTGATCCTGAAGAAATCCCGATTGATGACGAAAAAACATACCAACTTTTCCAACGCGGAGAAACCGTAGGGGTTTTCCAATATGAAAGTGCAGGTATGCAAAAATACATGCGCGAACTTAAGCCAACTGTCTTTGGTGACTTAATTGCAATGAATGCCTTATACCGTCCGGGACCATTAGAGTATATTCCGTCGTTTATTCGTCGTAAAAATGGCGAAGAACCTATTACGTACGATTTAGACGCTTGCGAAGAGTATTTAAAAGAAACCTACGGAATTACTGTTTATCAAGAACAGGTAATGCTTTTATCACAAAAATTAGCTGACTTTACCAAAGGTGAGGCCGACGTTTTACGTAAAGCTATGGGTAAAAAGCAAAAGGATGTACTAGATAAAATGAAACCAAAGTTTGTAGAGCAAGCTTCGGCAAAAGGTCATGATGCGAATACGTTAGAGAAAATTTGGAAAGACTGGGAAGCCTTTGCCTCTTACGCCTTCAATAAATCGCACTCTACGTGTTATGCTTGGATTGCCTATCAAACCGCGTATTTTAAAGCACATTATCCAGCAGAATATATGGCCGCAGTCCTATCTAATAACATGAACGATATTAAATCGGTTACATTTTTTATGGAAGAATGTAAACGCATGGGATTAAAAGTATTAGGTCCAGATGTTAACGAATCGCATTACAAATTTGCAGTAAATGATAATTACGAAATCCGTTTTGGTATTGGAGCTATTAAAGGTGTTGGTGAAGGTGCTGTAAACACTATTATTCAGAACAGAAAAGATGGAAACTATCGTTCTATTTTCGACTTGGCTAAACGTATCGATCTTCGTGCAGCAAATAAAAAAGCGTTCGAAAATTTAGCATTAGCTGGTGGTTTTGATTGCTTTGAAGAAACCCATAGAGCGCAGTATTTTCATGCTACAGATGATGGAATAACCTTTTTAGAAAAGGCGGTTAAATATGGTGCAAAACATCAGGAAAACGCCAATTCTGCACAAGTAAGTTTATTTGGAGAAT
>CANRKI010000181.1 GCA_947631175.1 uncultured Flavobacterium sp. | reverse complement strand
TCTATTTCTCATCAATTAAGAATACTTCGAGAAAATGCTCTTGTAAAAACAAGAAAACAACGATACCTACCAGAATAAAGGCTTCTATTAATGTAATTAGAACGGCAGTGATTGAGGCATCTAAAAAACGTGATACATCATAAGCTAAACTGTATTCCATACCAGGAGGGAAAGATGTAGCTTGAAGTTCGGCCATTTTAATTTTTACATTTTCAATTACTTCAGATGCATTAGATCCGGGTCTTTGCTTCATCATAATTGAAGCAGAAGGTTTGCCGTTTGTTTTAGATACCATACCGTAATTCATTGCACCAAATTCGACCTTAGCAATATCTTTTAATCGTAAAATAGTACCTTGAGCGTCAGATTTAATTGCAATGTCTTCGTATTGTTTTGGTTCAAAGAACTTACCACCATATTTGATCACATATTGAAGTTGACTTGTGGTTTTACCTGAAGTTTCACCGACTTTACCAGGAGCAGCAGATATGTTTTGTTTTTGTAGCGCTTGAATTACATCGTCGGCAGAAATATTGTAAGCCATCATGCGTTGCGGATCTAACCAAACACGCATTGAATACTCTTTTTGCCCCATAATTTCGGCACGTCCTACCCCATCAATTCTTTTCAGTTCTTGAAGAATATTAATATCTGTAAAGTTGTAAATAAACTGTTCGTCTTGTGATGTTTAGGTACATTAACATAGAGTTTACCTCTTTTTCTGTTGTTACCCCTGCCCTAATTACCTCTTCTGGTAATTCATCTAAAATGGTTGTTACCCTGTTTTGTACGTTAACTGCAGCAACATCTGGATCTACTCCGACTTCAAAGAAAACTTGAATTAAAGTTAAACCGTCGTTAGAAGTTACTGTTGACATATAGGTCATTCCGGGCACCCCGTTAATTGCTCGCTCTAAAGGTAAGGCCACAGCATTAGCAGAAACTTCGGCATTTGCTCCGGTATATTTAGCAGTTACAGTTACCGATGGAGGTACAATATCTGGGAATTGGGTAATTGGCAGTTGAAACAGTGCCATTAGTCCTAAAAGAACAAAAAATATTGAAATTACTAACGAAAGTACCTTTCGTCTAATAAACATTTCTACCATGATTTATATTTTGTTTATTAGATTATTTATTGTTTTTGATTTGAATTTTATCTCCATCGCGTAAAGATTGCGTACCTTCTGTAACGATTACATCACCTTGTTTAAGACCATTTGCAACTAAATACTTGTCTTGTAAGGTAGCGTCTATAGTAATATTTGTCATTTTAACCTTTTGATCTGTTGTTACAACAAAGGCATAGACTTTATCTTGAATAGAGAATGTAGCTTTTTGGGGAATTATGATTGCCCCATTTTTAGATTCGGAAATGACTAATTTACCTGAGGTTCCGTGTTTGATAAGTCGTTCGGGATTAGGGAACAATACTTTATATCGTATAGATCCGGTTTCTGGATCGATTTCACCCTCTGCCGTTTTTAGAGTACCCGAAAAATCATATTTGATATTATTAGGCAACAGCAATTCGATTTTTTGGTGGTTTCCTAATTTTCCGTTAGAAGTTAATTCGAAATACAAACTTTCTGGAATTGAGAAATAGGCATATACCTCATTTAACTGAGAAATTGTGGTAAGTAATACTCCGTTTTCAACTAAGCTTCCTTCTTTAAAAGGAATAATATCGATCACTCCATCGAACGGAGCGGTAATGTTAGTAAATGCTATTTTTTGATTTATTGCATTACGTTCTGCCTCGACATAGTTTTTTTTAGCACGTACCGAAGCTAATTTAGCTTTTGCTAAATCTAATTCGTTACTTGCTATAAAATCTTTATTAAATAAGCTTTGTAATTGGTTTACTTCAATTTCGGCTATTTTAATATCAGCATCGGCTTGTTTTAAACTCGCGTTTGCTTTACTTAAATCCATCTTTAACTCGGCATCGTTTGTTTTAAATAAAGGTTGTCCTTTTTTTACAAATTGTCCTTCGTTCACATAGATGTGTTCGATAATACCGGCAATGCGCGCACGGATTTCTATATTTTTTTTTGCTTGAATATCGGCAACATAATTGTTACTAACAAGAGTATCTTTTTGCGTAATTTTTAATACAGGAACTTCTTTATTTTGGTTTGTTTGATCGTTATTTGTTTTATTGCATGAAATTAGCATCCCTAAAGCTAAAAAGCTCAGAGATATGAATTTTGTTTTCATATAAGATTATTGATTACGGTTGTTTTTAAAGTCTTTGATTTATATTATTTTGATAAAGCTTTTAAAACAATTGCAATAAATGTAAGTGTGATTTAATTTTACAGTCGTAAAAGAAATCTATTTTAAAAAAGTGCCAAAAATTATATGTAGTTGGCAATTGGGGTACTGTTTTAATGGAATTAGAACAGATATTAAAAGAAAAAACAGCTTTAAGTTGAAAATTAAAATTTCTGTTAGCTGTTGAAATTTCTTCGTATTTTTCAAGAACAGTAATTCCTGTTTTTTTGGAAGTAATGCTATGGGCAAAATCACTCCAGTCAAATAAAATTGAAGAAGATACGATTAAGACAAAAAAATAAAGAAAATATCTTTTTAGATTTCTCATTTGCCCGCAAGTATTGATTGTAGTAAGGAAGGCAAAAATAGTTTTCTGCTCGTATAAAAACAAAACGAATTGTTTATTTAACAAAATATTATTTTTAACAAGTAGCAAAATTGAGAATAATTAAACAAAACACACTAAACAATAAAATTAACACACACAAGCTGTAGTTTTATTGCCTTTACATGAGTTGCCGTTTGGTTATTTAACATAAATTTTACTTGTTATTTTATTTTTTTTAGAAAAGATTAGACATTTAAACTTGACAATGCGTTTTATAAACAATAAGTTTGTATAAAATTATTTAATAATGAACCTGTCTAACTTTTATTTATCGGATAACAGATTAGAACGACTTCTAAGTTCGTTATTATATCTGCATGACGATAATTTTCTAAGAGATTCAAAAGAGTTTATCACTTTTACCCTGTAAATACTCCTACAGGGTCCACTTTTAATTTCAAACAATCCATTAAAAAAATCAAAATGAATACACGTATCAATTAGTTTTGTTACGGGAGTATATGTATTTGTTTAAAAACATTATAAAAATTAAATATCATGTCAGAAAACATTGTACTAACCACTGGAGTTTACGATTTAATTAAAGATCACGTACGTAGAAGAAAAGTTACAAAAACAGAAGAAGATATTCTTGTAGAGGAATTAAAAAATGCTTCACAAGTTACACGAAAAGAATTACCTGAAGATGTTGTAACAGTAGATAAAATGATTACAGTAAAAACGGGAGAAGAAACTAAAAAAATTACATTAGTTGGACCAGCAAAAGCGAAGCCAAATAAAAATAAGTATTCTGTTTTGTCTGATTTGGGAATTGCAATTATTGGTTATAAGGTTGGTGATATTGTAAAATGGCCAAGTAAAGATGGTGAAGTACAATACGAAATTTTAGCTGTTGAAGCTTTAGCTAACTAAATTTATATTGATAAAAAAAACGAGAATTACTTCTCGTTTTTTTTGTTTGATTTTTAAAGGTTAGATTGTATGTAACCGTTTTTAGCTTTGCTAATTTTACACCTAGTGTATTTACATAATTAGATGTGCTAGTTATTAATTATAAAATTATTTAGGTTTTAAGTTACCAGTACGCTACCGAGATATATTGAGTTGGATACCATTGTTTCGGTTTCATCTCTGAAAGCCAACCATACATGTACTGTTTGCCCAGATGTTGAAGCAGGAAGGTTTACTGTATAAGCTTCTAAATTGCGTGTAGCTACGTTTTCTAAAAACATGGTATTGTTTTGGTTTTCTATAGCAATTAGAATTTGAGCTAAATCTGTACTTCGATCTAATACAACGCCACTGTTGTCTTGCCAAGTAATTTCTACCGCACTAGCGCTGGGTGAGCTTATGCTTAAAGGTAAAGGAGCTAATAAACTGCCTTTAGAGAAACTGAGGTTTGGGTATTGTGGAATAATACTTTTTGTAGCTGTATCGATTTCGAAATTAACCATAAGATTAGTCATTGCTAAGTTGTAGCAGGACTTCATACCAATACGTACGCCATAATGTTTGCATGCAAAGCCTTTATAAGATGCTATAAATTGGGCGCAATGCTTCATTCGGTTTTGAATTAATTCTTGATTTGTTGAAGGTTTTTTTGTTCTTTTTTTTGGTCTGACACGAGTTATTTCATTGCCATACACATTTGCAACTACGATACGACCTGTGCGTCCGCTTGTGCCACCTAATAATGAGTCGTTAATTTTTCCCATTTTTTTAAAATTTAAGTTATTACTATTTATTTGATATGCTACACATTGCGTGTATAATTGAAATACTAAATTGGTGATTTTATTATATGTTTTAAAAAAGTTGCCGCATTTTGCCGTGATTTGCCAAAATATGTTGTGTTTTGCTGAAATATGCTATTGTTTGCTGTGATTTGCCATAATTTGCTGAAATATGCTATTGTTTGCCGTGATTTGCTGGAATATGCCGAGATATGCCGAAGTTCACTATCTATACTCACTTTTTTATTGCTGTTCTATATCCTTTCTATATCCTTTCTATATCCTTTCTATATCCTTTCTATATCCTTTCTATATCCTTTCTATATCCTTTCTATATCCT
>CANRKI010000180.1 GCA_947631175.1 uncultured Flavobacterium sp. | reverse complement strand
ATTTTAAATAGTGTTTGCTGTAAATATAATAAAATGTTAAATAATAACCGAAAGTAAAGCAAAGGAAAATATGCACATTGCTATCTAACGGATAAGGTATTTGCATTTTAGTTTCAAATAAAAGTATTTTATACGTCATTACTTGTCGTTATGAACAAAAAAGTAAAACAAAGCTAAGGAAAGAAAAAAGCTTAGATGTTACTCTAAGCTTTCTAATAATACTTTACCTATCTCAATTAAATAATATTTTTGGTTTCGACTTGTAACCTTGGCAAGTTCTCTAACTTGCATGGTATCTTGCATGGTATCTTGCTGGGTGTCTTGTTCGGTTCTTGTTCGGTTCTTGTTCGGTAAGTTACTGCTCTCGGTTTTTATACTCATTTTGCTTTATATAGGATATCAAAAATGATATACCGCTTCACATATTCGTTTAGATAAAGCTATTTTAAACATAAAAATGACTGTAATTTCATACAAAACCAACTAATATGATTGAAATAACAGTCGTTTTAGTCTTAGTTATCAAAATATATTTGGTATAAAAATCTACCAATCTCTCTTTAAACTTCTTTCTTGAATAAGTTCACATGCTTCAAGTAATTTATGATAATCAAGCATTGATACACCGCAATCAAAGTCTTTTCCATAGGTATCATCAGTCATCGTGGCTAATACCAGATTAAAAAATGATTTACTGACCTTTTCTAAACTATAATTTTCAAAAATATTTTCGAAAACTAAATATGGGTTTGCAATTTCCTTTTTATCTAAAAACTTCACTTCTTGGAAATATTTTTCGGAGAGTTGATATTTGCAAAGATTCCTTTTTTTAAACTCCTGTGGATTTTTAAAAATTTTATACCCTATTTTAAAAATAGATTGAAAAACAACTGCATCATACATAACCTCTGAAACTCTCTTTCTATCATACATTATATGACTTAAGGAATACAGACAATAATTATTTAATTGTTGATGAAAATAATCCATATTCGCTTGTTCTTTTAGTAAAACTAAGAGTTCATACGGACATTCTACCTTATCTTTCGTCCAATAATAAGATTCTAAAGTTAATTTACACATCTTCAACAAATATTTCTCGATTGCAAATTAACCAGCAAGCATCTAACAACCTATTGATGTTGATAAATGAAATACAAATATCTTCTGATGGACAACTTGAAGCGTTCCCTAAAGCATGTTCCATGATATCTTGTATATCAAATTCTATTTGTGAAAGGGGTTGCTCTTTAAAAACTTCTTTGAATATTAAGTATGGATTTAGATATTGCTCATAAGTTAATCCAGATGCATGGACTAAATACTTCGAATGTAACACATCATTAGATTCACTTTTACGTTCATATTTATCAATCTTCTTTAAAATTTTAAAACTTGCTCGAATCAACGATTTCAACATATTAAAAATTTCTAACGATTCCATTGGACTTGTATAGATTTCAAATTTTTTATCGAATGCATATTTTAATAATTGATTAAAATTCGCTTTAAAATTTGTTAGCGACTCAAATTCAAAAATAGCTTGAATTAATTCATAAGGATTTTTAATTTTCCTATTACACCAAGACTCTGCTTTTAAGGACAACTTTTCTTTTTTCATAATTTCTAATTTTTAAATTCGTTTGAAGATTGGAGGTGGGAAAATAGTGTAGTTACAAACTTATCTATTAAAGTACAGGCTGGAATGTCTAATAGCAATTGTCCTTCTTTGACTAATCCGTTCTGTATTTCTTGAAATAAATGGAGTAGCTGATTTATTTCGCTAGTAGAAAATTTTTCAAGCAATGAACTATTTGCAAAAAGCATTAAATTCCAAAGTGTTATTAGATTTTTTGTGCGAGGTTTGTAAATCGCTTCTGAAAAAATAAATAATTGTAAGTGCAACGCTAAAACATCGACTAAAGTTTGCTTTGAAATGTATTTTTTAAATTCATTATTTTCAAATATGGGCTTTATATCGTGATTATATCGATCTAAATTGTGGTTAACAAAAAATTCTAAATCATCTAAGTAAGAAATTTTCTTATTATACCAATGAATTTTAGGGTGATGACCGGAACTATATATCTTATTTTTATTTTTCATTGTTTTATTAAAAAACAATTGATATTCGTAAAGGTTGTTCTGAATTTGATAGCGTGTATAATGAATTGAGGTTATAGAAACTTTTTCAATTGGATTTTGCTCTATGCTTTGCAAATAGGCTTTTAACTCATTAGTTGGTTTGTGTTGCAATACAATAAACACGTAAAAATGATTATTAATTTGTTCTGTTTCCAAAGATGTTATTTGATGAAACAAAAACAGCTCTTCAACCTCATCAAACTTTTTCAATTGATTTAAAGCTTTATAATTCATTAGCTCATGAGTGAAAACTTCATTACTAGTTTCAACCCGTAGTAGTTGATTTCTATTATAATTTTCGGTATATAATGTCATATTTTGTAGAACCATCTTGTGTAATTGCTTTTGAACTACTTTTAAGCTTTTTCCAAATTCGTCGTAGAAACCAAAATCGTCGTCGGTAGTGATGTAATCAATTAAATAGTAGGTTGTTTCATTTTTTTTAACCAATAGTTTTTTTACTTCTGGAATAAAGCGTTCTAGGATCAACAATCGTTGGGTTATTGTTTTACTTTCTAATGAAGTTCCGAAAAGCATGAGTTCTAAATAAGTAATATCATTCGTAAATGCTTTTATCATAAATAACCATGCTCCGTGTTGTTCTTCCAGTATGAATTCATCACTCATTTTTTTCAACATGAAGTATTTTTCGTCATAGCTATTAAATATTTTTTTAAAATCGCTTTGACCTAAATATGTACTTAAATGTATTTCTTCAGTATTGTACAAGCAATTATCCTCACATAGTAAGTGTGCCAATATGAAATCATTATATGTACGTGCAAATTCAAAATCACAATCGTTTAACCATACCATTAAAATTTGACTTTCATTTAAAACAGTATTTTGGAAATCTATAGAAAATGATTTTTCAATTTCTTTTTTATCTTTCACTTTTAACCATAAAATGTGATACTCCGTACGAGCAGTTTTATCAAACCAAATGGCTTGAATTTCTTCTTTTGTTATGCTTTCTTTTAATTTACAGCTCAAAATTTCTGGCAAGCGAACTGTTTTACTGAATTCTTTTTCTTGAATAATCATAATTATATACCTTTTAATTGTTAGCTATTTGTATTTCATTAAACAACTTCTCACAAAGACACAATGCTTTGGTAAAAGCCAATTGCTCATTTTCAACCACATTGATCTTACATTTAGGAAGGAAATCAATTGGAGTACTTAATAAATCAAGTATTTTTTGCACGTCATTTGAATCAACGCATTGGTTGTAAATATCAGGTAGAAGTGCTTGGAATAATTGCATTAAGTACCTGCAACTATATATTGCTGGTATGTATTGCACTTTTTGGTACAATAGACCTAGGATTAACTGTTGCAACATATTTTTAAGAAGTAAAATATGTCCGCTTTGATAAATTAAATGCTGTTGTTGAAAAGCTATAAACCAAGGCGAAATATAAGCTAACCGCTCTTCCCAATACTGTTTTTGTATTTGTTTGGAATTGATATTGCATTGACTTTTAAGTGCCTTTTTATTTATAACTAGACTTCTTTTCAAATACAAGACGTTTTGAGATACTATAGTGTTTTTAAAAAAGAGCTGGAACGTATATTCATTTTTTTGAAACCATTCCAACGTATGTATCAAGCAAAACACTTCTACTTTACCATTAAAATGATTGAAAACCTTTTGGAAAAGGGCATCGTGTTGTTGGATGCGAAGTGTTGGCGCTATTAAAAGAAGATTGAATTTATACGTATCGTTATTGTTTGAATTAATTAAACTTTTGGTACTTAATAAATAAATGGCATCTATTTTATAGGCACCAAGCAGAAAAGAAACTAGCTGTTTTAATAGTGTTTTTTCATTTGAAGAATCTGAAAGTTGTGCTTCGATTCGTTTTGTGTAAAAAACATTCAATTGCTTCAAGCCATTGGTTAGAAGCTCTATCGTTTTTTTCATTATTTTCCCGAAAATACTTTCTTGTGATTCACCCATTATATATTGGGATCGATCGATAAATGAAGCCGTTTTAATTTCAGAAATCTGATTTAAAATTTTAGAAAATTCTGGATAATATAAGTCGATAAACGATTTGAATTTTTGCTCGTTAAATTTGTGATGTATGGATTTTGGGAGCAACATATTTTTCAACAAGTCGAAATAGTAAGAAAAAACTTCAAGCAATGCTAAATGAGCTGCTTCGTAAAGTTGCTGTTTGACTAATGGAGCTACGAATATGGTAATTGCCTCATGTACTTTATTTTCAATTTCCTTACTGTAGTTTTTAAAATGGTTAATTGCCTTTTGCCTATCCGTTATATAAAAATTTTGGAACAAGCTGTTCCATCTCTTTAAATGATTGCTGTAAATAACAAAACAAGGCTGTAAATGCAATTGCAGATAACTATAATGGAAATGCGAATCGTTTGATGATACTTTATGATAATTAATGGTTATTAAGGTATCATACTTTTCCAAAGTATTTAAAGTATCTATTTGATGTTGTAACTCGCAAACCACAGCCTGATAGTTTTGCTTATCTACTACTAAGGTGAGTACTTTTAGTTTACTGTTAACCACAGGTGTATA
>CANRKI010000179.1 GCA_947631175.1 uncultured Flavobacterium sp. | reverse complement strand
TGTTTCGACTGTATTGTCATCATAAGTGATAGTTAATGTAAGGGTTCCGTTACCATTACTTCCCCACTGAATTGCGGCTCCGGTATTGCTACTGCTTTGAACAGTTCCTCCGTTAGCTTCCCATTCGACGTTTACTACGCCATCAGCAGAAAAATTGTAATTTACTAATGTTCCTTCGCAAACGCGAATACAGAAACCTTCTTTAATTTGCTCTAAGAGGGTGTAGCGTTCTTTTTCCCCTTTGTCATCATACTCAATACATCCAACCTCCTGATCCCATGTCAGGACCGGGTTGCTCGCTGTTTGCGCCTTCATTCCTAAAGACCACAGGACAATCAGCATTATGCCCATTGCTCGAAAGAGCAATCTGGTAATTTTTGCCATAATTAATGAGTTTTAAATTTGTAATCATTTTTAATAATTGGTTAGGGTTAATAATTAATTGAAATATTTAAGGGTTAATACTCAGTGACGAATTTATAGTACCTTGCTTTGATATACTTTCAATATGACAATAACAAAACATGACCCCATAACTAGATCGATGGGTGAATTTTCAAGCTTCTTTAAAAACGAATAATTTTTTGGTAAACAATATTTGATATTTTCATTAGTTATAGGAAGCGTTAAATATCGACCCCAAAATTATCATAATCATTTATCATTAAATTTCCTCTTCAAAGGAATTAATTATATTTTAATAATCCTAATAATATCTAAAATTAACAGTAATAACAATAAAAAATACATTAACAATAATGCCTTATACACTATTATAACTGATAAAAACCGATTATTTATAATCTTTATAAATTAATCTGAAAAAAATAAAATGATAAATTATTTATCTCTATTAAATGATAAAATACCTTAGGTATGTCTTAAGCACAGACAATAAAAAACAATGAGGAACATTTAGCCACAAAAAAGTTCGACAATTTAATCCCCCAGCTCCAGTTGATTTTTTACTAAATTATAATACTCTGCCTTTTTAGCAACTAATTCCTGATGACTACCTTGCTCCACAAATTCGCCTGTATTGAGGACAACTATTTGATCAGCATTTTTTACTGTTGACAGGCGGTGCGCAATTATAATAACAGTTTTTCCTTTAAAAAAACTTTGAAGATTATCATGGATTATCTTTTCATTTTCGGCATCCAATGCAGATGTTGCCTCGTCAAATAAAATGTAATGAGGATTTTTATAGACAGCCCGTGCAATTAAAATACGCTGTTTATGACCTCCAGAAATTCCATTTCCGGCTGCGCCTATTTTGGTATTAAAACCCAATGGCAATTCCTCAACAAAAGACTCTATATTGGCTACTTTAACTGCATGATTTAATTTCTCTTTATTTATATACTTATCACCAGTGGCAATATTTCGTTCAATAGTATCTGAAAAAATGTAGCCATCTTGCATGACAACTCCGCAGTTTTCCCTGATACTTTTAGGTAATAAGGTTATAGCGTCTATTCCTGCAAGAATATTTTTATTGCGTTCTATTTAACTCTTCCTGATTTTTACCTTGCCTGCTGCTGGTATCAATTTTTTTTCCAAAATTGTATATAAAAGAAACCCGTACGGCACGTTGATCATAGTAGTTTCTGAAAGTTGTTTTTATGTCGTTGGAATAAGTTGTGTATGTTGGACGATTGGCACTAAAAACATCGCTGGCGTGTAAGCTAAGAGTCATTCTTTGGTCTAACAAGAGCCATTTAACGGAAAGGTCTAACTGATTGTAGCTTGTATTTGTATGTAAATTGGCAACACCACTAAACACATGATAAAAATAAACATTAAGAAATAGAGTGTTTTCTGAATTTAAAGTAAAATCATTCGAAATGTCAAAGGAAGCATTCCAACCATTTAATTCCTGCAATATCTCCGGAATTTTACTTTTGGTGCTATTGTAAGAGATATTGGACGACGTAGCAACCTGCCACCAACTTAACGGTTTGAGATTGAGTGATTGGTAAAAACCTACTACATTATGTTTTATGTAGTTTTCAGGGAAAATTCGTTGTGTATTTGTTTCGGCATCCAAGAATGTAACTTGACCAAATAAATCATCTGTAGAAGAGTAGTAAAAACTAGCTATCCATTTATTTCTGTAAACGTATTCTAATTCTAAATTGTCTGTAAATGCAGGTTGCAAGAACGGGTTTCCTTCTGCGTAAGAATACGGTGAAAATGTAATGGTAAAAGGGTTCAGAAAATCATAATTGGGACGGCTGATTCTTCTTCCGTAGTTCAAACTAAATAAATTATCATCGTTATGGGTATAAACAAGATACGCCGTAGGAAAAAGTTTGGCATAATTATTTTCAGTGATTTGATTTAAGGTTTCAGAATAGCCCTCAGTATTTGTATTCTCTAACCTTAAGCCAAACTTTGCCTGCCATTTTTTTGCAAACGATTTTTGAGCACTAAAATAAAGCGCATATGTATTCTCTTCATAATTAAAACGATTGCTAAGTGCGGTATTCAATAGTTCTTCGTCGTTTAAATAATCAAAAGAATTGAACAAATTATTGGCTTTTATAAACGAAAGTCTTCCTCCGTAATTAAATGTTGCCCACGAAAACGGATGCTCCATATCTAGATTTACAGAATAATTTTTAATATCCTGAATCCCGTAGTTTCTTGCCTTTATTGTATTAACAGACTCCTGAGAGTTATTAGAATAAAAAGTTTGAGTGTTATAATGACGATTTGTTTTGGAATCAAAGTCAAAAAAATCGATATCTAAAGAAAGTTTTCTGCCAAGCGAATCAATCTTGTATAAAAAATAATAGTTTAAACTGTGGGTAACTCTGTCAAATTCACTACGAGCCGGTGTCATAATGATTGAATCCATTCTTGTTAATGCCACATTATAGATTTCGGCAACATTGTTGTTTTTAACCAATGGTTGGTTATTGACATATTTGTAATTTACACCTGTGGAAACTTTGTCGCTAATATCGTAATCAATAGCCAACCTCCCTGAAAACGCATTATGGTAGTCCCTTCTGTTATTTACTTCATGCCAAGTAAGATTAGGGTAAAACACTTGATTAGTTTCTTGCGGCGCAACAGAGCCATTGGTATAATCAATACTTGTTAATAACTGAAGCTTACCTTTTTTTACAATGAAACTCCCTCCTACATTACCAGTTCCGTAAGTTGCTTGCTTATACCCTCCTCGTAGTGAGGCATTCCATGTATCTAAGTCAGCTTGTTTAGTTACTATGTTTATCAAACCACTATCTCCTTCTGCACTGTATTTAGCGGGCGGATTAGTAATTATTTCTATACGTTCCAAGTCTTCTGTTTTTAGTGTTTTTAGGTAATCCGCCAAGTCGTTTCCGCTTAATAAAAGAATTTTATCATTAATCATTACTTTGAGCTGACCTTTTCCTGTCATAGAAACTTTGTCATTTTGGACATTTACACGTGGTGCAACCTTTAAGGCGTCTAATGCGTTACCACCAGTGGCATATACACTTTCTCCTACATTAAAAATTAAGCGATCAACTTTTTTTTCAATTAATCTTCTTCTACCTTGAATAATTATTTCATCAAGGGCAGTACTATCATCAATTTCAATCTCCCTTAAACTAACATTAGCTACCAACTCTACCGAATGTCTAACGTACTCATTATCATAGTTATCAATAATGACAACATAATTCCCTCGCTCTGCTTCAAATGAGAAATTTCCTAAGCTATCAGTAAGTACTTGATCTACAAGTATAGTGTCATTCTGAGTTAGCGCAACATATAAGGACGGCAAAGGCTGTTTTTCTTTATTAACTACTTTACCATGGAGATTAAACTGCTGACTATATGACGGACTTACAATTAAACTTATAAGCAGAATATAAAATATAGAATAATTACTCTTCATATAAACTAAATTACTTCTCTATCAAAGGAATAAATAATAGTTTATAATCGCAAATTTTTCGTAAAATAAATTTTGACAAAAACAAAAAATACAATACAATACATTATATATCAAATACTAATAATATAAACCATAAGACAAAAACTATTTATAAAACAACTTATTCCCTATGAAAAACTAAATATAAATCAATTATAAAAGATTTATTATAATCATTATTTTATCAAATGCTGAAAGCTTGGATCGTTCTTGATACGCTCGATTTCACTATCAATGATATTAATTATATCAGATTTTACACTACGGTAATTGCTTTCAATTTCTTGTTTCATATTTTCTTCTCCGTTCTCATCAATAAAAGATAAGATATCTGGAATCTTTTGATACGCTTTGGTTTCGGTGGCGACTTTTTCATTATCAACGACAATTTCAGCATGGAAAATTTTTTGTTCAATACGCTCATCAAAATTGTCTGAAATAGCTCCGACAAACATTCCTTGTGTTAAAGTAGAAATTTTAGAAGCAGGTATCAAACTATCTAATTGTGTTGAAATAGAAGTCGATTTATCATTTCGATTAACGGTAATACTTTGACGTTTTTGTAAAACTTTACCGAATCGTTCAGAAAGACTCTTTGCAGTTTCGCCCACTACTTGCCCACTGAAAATATTTCCTACAGTATTCTGAATTACCTTTGCTTCTTTATCTCCATAAAAATGATACTTAAAATCTAATGTATATTGTTTAACAGATTTTGAAGCATAGTATCTACCAGATGGAAGTGTTTCAGTATCATAAAATTCATTTGGTTTTAATAAAATTTCATAATTACTACTCTTTTCTGCTGAAAATGTATATAAC
>CANRKI010000178.1 GCA_947631175.1 uncultured Flavobacterium sp. | reverse complement strand
ATGGCGAGGTAGCTCAGTTGGTTAGAGCGCAGGATTCATAACCCTGAGGTCACGGGTTCAACTCCCGTCTTCGCTACCATTTTGGGTAAAACGGTTTAGAGAAATCTAAACCGTTTTTTTTGTACTTATATTCAAAACTAATTTAAAATATACTCTAAAAAGTTTATTACTTTTAGAAGATAAATAATTTATTTTTGTAAAAGATAAATTGGTTCACTTTTTGCTAACCGTTGTAGGTGGCAATTGTTTTGCCTTTAAATTAAAACATAAAATATTTATACGTTTACAATGAAAAAAATTTTATTTTCAGTAGCAGCTGTGGCTATCTTAGCTAGTTGCGGATCAACAGGATCAACAGGAAGTGCGCAAACACAAACAACTAACACTTCTACAATTAGTAAAGTTGCACAAATTGCTAACACGGTTTCGCAAATCACTAATATTTTAGGTGCAAATACAAATTTAACTTCAGATCAAAAATCATCGTTAACTTCTACATTAACTAAATACATTTCGAACTACAATAGTATTTCTGATTTAGCGAGTACAGATACTACAAAATATACAAACATGTTATCTGGTTATAAAGATCAAGCTTTAAGTTCTGTTAAATCATCGGTTTTTGAAAACCAGTATGTTCAAATTTTAAGTAATTTAGCACAATACAAGCAAAACAACGCAACAACAAGTTCATCGACTACTACAAATGCTGTTACTAGTATTTTAGCGAGTTTAGCGAAATAATTTTGCGTTAGGGACAAAAGCGGCATCCATTTTATGCTATTTTGTGCTTCTATAAAAGTATTGACCTTACTATTAATGAATTATTATTTTTGAATGATAATTACATAAAATGATACAGCGGATGGCCCGACCCGAGCCTTCCGCTTTTTTTGTGCTTGTTTTATTTTTGGCGAGGGTAACGCCCATATAAAAAACATGTCATAATTTTGTGTTTTATTCTTTATACATGAAAAACAAGGCCGCTTTATTGATGCAAAAGGTAGATTTTGACATTATTAGTTATGTTTGTTTTACCTTTTTAGGCTACTTTTTAATTGGATTACCTTTAGCCATTATTCCTATTTTTATTACTAAAACCCTTGGATTTAGCGAACTTATTGCAGGAATTGTGATTAGTTTACAATACATTACTACATTTTTAATGCGTGGTTATGCAGGTAAAATTGTTGATACAAAAGGGCCAAAGCCCGCGGTTTTAAACAGTATGCTTTTTTATGTTATTTGTGGGATTTTACTTTATTTGTGTCATTACTTTGAAACAAATGCATTCCTCGCTCTTACTATTTTGGTTTTAGCCCGATTGGTTACAGGATGCGCCGAAGGAATGGTTGGGGCAAGTCCTATAAATTGGGCCATTTTAAAAGTAGGCAAACAACATACCGCCAAGGCGATTTCGTTTAACGGAGTTGCTAGTTATGGTGGCTTAGCATTGGGCGCTCCGGTTGGTGTGATTATAAATCAACATTACGGATTGGGAGCGATAGCGATTTTAACGCTAGTATGCGGCGTTTTGGGCTATGTTTTTGCCAAACGTAAGGAAAACATAGTAAGCGTTGCGAAACGTGTTGAACAATCGTTTATGAGTGTTTTAAAAATTGTAGCTCCATTAGGAATTTGTTTGACTCTTGCTGGACTTGGTTTTGGAGGAATTTCAAATTTTATTACCCTATATTATGATTATTTTGAGTGGAAAAATGCAGCGCTTTGCTTAACTGTTTTTAGTTCCCTGTTTATTATTGGTCGAATTATTTTTAGCAATGCAATTAATAAACTTGGCGGAATTAAGGTAGGAATTATAAGTATGTTTTTTGAAACGTTGGGCTTATTGGTCCTTTTTATGGCCACATCACCTACTGTTGCTCTTTTAGGCGCAGGTCTTACAGGAATTGGTTTTTCATTGGTTTTTCCGGCTTTGGGAGTTAAGGCGGTTGCTTTGGTATCGGATAGTAATAAAGGTGCCGCTTTGGCTGCGTATGGATTGTTTATCGACATCTCACTTGGAATTACTGGACCTTTAGTTGGTGGTGTAATTAGTTTGTTTGGAATGCAGTCGTTGTTTTTGTTTTGTAGTTTTATGGTTTTAATGGGGTTGTTTTTGTGTTTGTATTTAAACAAATTGTATAAATAATACCATGGTCGATTAGATAGCCCCGATGGCAGCGACATCCTTTTATTGGTTTAGCGGCGGTAACGACGTTAAACTAATAAAAGATATAGCGTACAGCGGGAATATGGCTTATTTTGTTCACCAAAGATTGGCTTTAAAATAAAAAAGCCTCTAAAAGTAAACTTTTAAAGGCTTTTTTTATATGTTTTGGAAATTAGATTTTTTTGAAAACGTTTTCCATTTTTTCTCTTTCTTCTTCAGCTAACACGTGGTCAACTAAGATACGACCAGAATGCTCATCAGTAATAATTTTTTTACGAGAAGCAATCTCCATTTGTACCTGTGGTGGAATTGTAAAGAAAGAACCTGCAGAAGCACCACGCTCGATAGAAACTACAGCTAAACCGTTTTTAAAGTTTGTACGGATTCTGTCATAAGCTAATAACAAACGCTCCTCAATTAATTTACGAAAGTTAGCAGATTGCTCTGTTAAATAATTTTCTTCGCGCTCAGTTTCGTTCATGATGTCATTTAATTCAGCTTTTTTGTGTTTTAAGTGAACTTCACGAGTTTGTAAACGATCTTCCGTTTGAACTAATACTTCTTTTTTGTGCTCGATACTAGCTTTTCTTTCTTTGATTTGTTTTTGAGCTAACTCAATTTCAAGTTCTTGAAATTCTACTTCTTTAGCTAAAGCGTTAAATTCTCGGTTGTTACGAACCGATTTTTGTTGCTCTGAATATTTTTTGATATTGGCTTTATGTTCTTCAATAGCAGCATCTTTATCTTTGATTTCTGCTTGAATATTATCAAGGTCGGCTTTAAGTTTTTCTAAACGAGTGCTTAATCCGGCTACTTCATCTTCTAAATCTTCAACCTCAAGAGGTAATTCTCCTCTTACATTTCTAATTTCATCAATACGAGAGTCTACTAGCTGTAAATCGTAAAGTGCACGTAATTTTTCTTCTACACTTAGTTCTTTGATGTTTGTCATATTTTAAAAGTACTTAACTGGATTTGTGTTTTCTTGCGATAAAATAATTGCAAAATTACGCAATTTTTTCGTAATATAATCAAAAATATAATTTTTTGTATATCTTTCACTTTCAAAGTGCCCAATATCACACAATAAGAGCTTGTTTTCGGCTTCGTAAAATTGATGATATTTTAAATCGGCGGTTAAAAAAGCGTCTGCATTTTGGTTAATTGCTGCTGCGATGGCAAAACTTCCGCTTCCGCCTAAAACAGCCACGCGTTTAATTTGTTTGTTTAAAAGAGCGGAGTGTCTGATCCCACCACATTGCATTTTATCTTTTACAAATTGTAAAAAATTTTGCTCAGACATTGGTGTCTCAAATTCTGCAATCATTCCTAACCCAATATCTTGATGTTGGTTATCTAGCGTTACTATTTGATAAGCAACTTGCTCGTAAACATGTGCTTTAAAAAGGGCATTTAAAATTTGGTTTTGAAGGTGTTTTTCGAAAATCACTTCGATTTTAATTTCCTTTTCATCCATTAATTCTCCAACCGTTCCAACAGTTGGATTTGTGTTTTCATTGCCGCGATAACTCCCAATTCCTTCGCTTGTAAAACTACATTCGTTATAATCGCCTATTGCACCAGCACCAGCATTAAACAAGGCTTTTTTTACTTGTTCAACATTTTCTGGTGTTGTATAAGTGGTGAGTTTTTTTATGAATTGTTGTTTTGGGACTAAAATTTTTGAATTCTGTAATCCTAAAGCATCACACATTATTTTATTTACACCGTTTTTATGGTTGTCTAATGCTGTATGTACTGCAAAAATTGCAATATCATTTTTAATAGCTTTTAAGACAGCTCTTTCAACATAATTTTTTCCTGTTATTTTTTTTAATCCACTAAATAATATGGGATGAAAACAAACCACTAAATTACAATTTGTTGCAATTGCCTCGTCAATCACGTTTTCTAAAGCATCGTGACAAACTAAAACGCCGGTACATGTTTCGTTTTTATCACCAAGTAATAAGCCTACATTATCAAAATCTTCGGCATAGGCTGTGGGAGCCATTTCTTCTAAAACATTAATAATATCTTGTATTTTCATTTTTTTGAAAATTATAATTCTACTAAAAAAGCTGGAATTTGCTTTAATTCCGTGTAAATTTAATTAATTTCGTGATATGAAATCTATCAGACGTATTTTATATCCTTTTGGATTGGTTTATTCAGCAGTTGCAAGTATTCGCAACTATTTTTTTGATGCTGGCGTTTATGCTTCAAAATCTTACGAAACTGCGGTTATCGCTGTTGGTAATTTAAGTGTTGGCGGTACGGGAAAAACCCCTCAGATTGAATATTTAATTCGTTTTTTGTTAGAACAAAATCTAAAAATAGCTACGGTTTCTCGTGGTTATAAACGAAAAAGTAAAGGGATGGTTGTGGCCAATTCTGGCCATACGGCAGATGATTTGGGCGACGAACCGTTTCAATTCTATTCTAAATTCCCACAAGTTCAGGTTGTTGTAAACGCAAACCGTGTGGAGGCAATTGACTTTTTAGAACAGCAAACTAACAAGCCTGATGTTATTTTACTAGATGATGCCATGCAACACCGAAAGGTAAAAGCTGGTTTTTATGTTATGCTTACTGCTTTTGGCGATTTTTTTTATGATGATTTGGTTTTACC
>CANRKI010000177.1 GCA_947631175.1 uncultured Flavobacterium sp. | reverse complement strand
ATGCTACATCATATTTTACTTTTCTTGCCATAAAAAATGCCCCCAAAAGTGTCTAACTTTTTGGGGGCAGTGTAATTTGGCTGAGCTTTTTATATTATACCGCAATTGTAGCGATTATATAGGCTATTACCGAGATAACGAAAAAAATTATTGCAAATACAGAGTAAACAATATGCGCAAAAACACTAATAAAAATATTAGGATGTTTTTTTAACTTATTAATAAACTCGATGGCTTTAAAGTTTTCGGGTTTAATTTCAAGACGCTGTTTATGTGCTTGCTGGACTTCGACTTTACGAACTTTTTCGGTTAAAAAAGGAGTGTTACAAAATTCACATTTATCTGTATTTTGTGAAAATTCGCCACAATGTAAACATTTTCTATGAATCATGATTTTCGAGTAAAATAAAAACAAAAGCTCCTAAAAAATAAGCGATTACATCATAAAAATCGGCGGTGTAACGCGTTAAAAAAAAAGGGAAAACAACTTCGAATAGCAAACTAAAATACGCGGTTGCGAAAAAAACATGTCTTTTTTTTAGTTTAAGATTAGATGTTTTTATTTTTTTTAAAACAATTTCACAAATCTTTAAAACTAGAATAATAGAGATGAAATCATTTAAATAATTGTTCACTATTGGATGTAAAACTATGGATTGCTTTTGTAATACAATAATATATATTGAAAGAAATAGCAACACTATATAGCTTGCAGGTTTTATTATTTTTTGAGAAACTTTCAGGTTTATAATTTTAATCTAAAGATACATATAACTTAAGTGTATTACAAATGTAAATAAGCTTTAGACCGTAGTTAGTGTTTTGCTGCGTGAGTGATTGTAGCGGCATCCTTTTATGCAGTAAAACGAAATAAAAGATATAGCGAAAAGCACGGCCCGTCCAGGAAAAGGCGGGACACGCCCTAATTTTTATTTTTTGAGATCAATAATCCAATTACAAAACCAATTAATGAAGGTAAAATCCAACCTAAATCGTACGAAAACAAGGGAATTTTATTTAATATATTCAAAATACTTTCAGGCAAAACTCCTAAAATGTTCAATACACTACAAGTGGAAATAAGAACAGAACCTATTAAAGCTCCTATATAAGGTTCTTTTTGTTTTATTTTGCCCGAAAAAATTAATACATATAAAACAATAGTTATAGTTATTGGATATACAAATGCCAATGGCGGATAGGCAAAATTAATTATAGCATCAACTCCAAATACTGATAAAAAAAGTGACACCAAACAACAAATCGTAACTAAAAGTACGTACGAAATTTTGTTATTAAAGATTTTTTGAAAGAAAACGCCAAAAGCTGTAGTTAAAGCAATTGCAGTGGTTAAACATGCAAAACCCATAGCTAAGGCTATTGCAATTAACCCGTATTTTCCTAATATGTTATGAGAAATTGTTATTAAAAGTTCGGAACGCTTGATCTCAGGATTTGAAATTCCGGAAGTGGCACCAAGGTAAATTAATCCGCCGTAAACAAAAAGTAAACTTACTACGGCGATAATGCCAGAATAAATTACAACTTGCGATTTTTGTTTGGTTTGATGATAGCCTTTGTCTTTAGCGGCTTTAATGATAATGCCCGCAAAAATTACAGAAGCCATTACGTCTAAGGTTTGATACCCCTCGATAAAGGCAAAAGTAAACGAATCTGCAAAGTTTAATTTGGTAGTTTGGGTTGCAGCCTCAGGATTTAAAATTCCTAACACAATTAATGCAACAAGTAAAACAAGTAGAATTGGTGTGAGATAATTACCAATCACATCGACAATTTTTGAAGGCCTGATTGATAAAGCAAAAGTGATAACGAAAAATAGAATGCAAGGTAATAATGCGCCTAAATCTGGGAAAAAAGGTTTTAAACCTACCTCGAAAGTTGTGGCAGCAGTTCGCGGAATTGCGATTAACGGTCCAATACAAATCATGATAATAGTTCCAACAATAACACCAACTTTATTATGTACTTTGTTTCCTAAATCATTAAAACTATCTCCAGATTGTGTAACGGCTAGAATTCCGGTAAAAGGTAAAAGAATTCCAGAAAGTCCAAAAGCAATAATGGCAATTAAAAATTCGGAACCAACCTTAACTCCAATTAACGGAGGAAGGAGTAAATTACCTGCTCCAAAAAACATGGCAAAAAGTGCGAATCCGATAGTAAATATGTGAGAAAGTTTTTTATTATTCATATATAGTAGTAAATGGTTGTGTAATAATTTTTCCAAATATACTATTATACTGCAAATAAAAAACCCCAAGTTTACACTTGAGGTTTAAAAATATATGATTTTAAAAAATTAAGCTCTTTTAAAGTTAATTTTTTCGCCAACTTTTAATCCGTTAGATTTAGCTAAAACACCACACATATGGAAAAGCATACGAGCACCAACATTTCCGTCCCAATCGTCGTTTTCGCCTGGAGCAACCTCTACTAAATCAAAACCAATAATTTGTTTGTTAGTAGCAGCTAATTTAGATAATAAGTACGTTGCTTGCTCGAACGAGAAACCACCTGGAACTGGAGTTCCTGTATTTGGGCAATACCATGGATACATTCCATCAATATCAAACGAAATAGCTACTTTTTCTGGTAAAGCTGCAATAATTGCATCGCATTGTTGTTGCCAAGTTTTTCCTTCAAAAGTTTCTTGTTTTAAGTCCATGTCTGTATGTACTACAACTCTATCTTTTAAAGCCACTTCAACCTCTTGTTCACAAAAATCGCGAATTCCTACTTGTACAATTTTAGAAATTTGAGGAATTTGTAAAGCATTATACATGATTGAAGCATGAGAATAGGTGAAACCTTCGTAAGCAATACGTAAATCCATGTGCGCATCTAAATGTAAAATTCCGTACGATTCGTGTTTAGTTGCTAAAGCTTGGTAATATCCTAGTGGTGTTGAGTGATCTCCACCTAAAAGAGCAACTAGTTTACCTTGGTTGATCCAATGTAAAATGCGTTCTTTTACCTCTTGGTTCATCGTTGCACAAGCACGGTTAATTTTATCTAAATCGGCTTGTAAAGCAGGGAAAGTTTCGACTGCTTCACCATTTTCTAACGCCTCGATAATTGGTTGTGCTAAGCTTTTGTATTTTTCAGAATTTTCAGCCCAATGTTCTGGCGCTTGATCCATATAAATTCCAAGTTTCCATAATTCTGGAAATTCTTGGTGATTTAAATCCACCTGAAAAGAAGCGTCCATAATAGCATCAGGTCCTTCTGATGCACCAGCTCCGTAACTTACCGTTACTTCCCATGGCACAGGAACTACAATAATATCACTTTCTTCTGCAGTAAATGGTAATCCAAATACGCTTGCATCTGCTAATCCTGGTTGAGAAGGATCGAAATTCTCAATTTTTTTTTGTTTTGTAGACATTTTATGAATCAATATTATGATACAAATTTACGTATTTTTTTTATACTAAACCTTGTTTTAAGATTTGGCCAAAATGGTACATATCTTCAAAAGAAGTATAAAAAGGAACAGGTGCTAAACGAATTACGTTGGGTTCACGCCAATCGGGAATAACACCATTTTTCATTAAATAATTAAATAATTCACGACCTTGACCATGTAATAAAATAGACAATTGTGAGGCACGTTGCTCTGGCTCGGATGGTGTAATAATTTCAAAATCACCCCCCACTTGCGCTGCAATATCTTTTAAAATAAACTCTAAATACGAAGTAATTTTATCTCGCTTTTCAATTAAAGCATCCATACCAACTTCATCAAACATATAAACCGAAGCCAAATATGGCGCTAAAGATAAGATAGGAAGGTTCGAAATTTGCCAGCCTTCGGCACCTTTAACTGGATCGAACGTTGGTTCCATTAAAAAGCGACGCTCTTTATTATGTCCCCACCAACCAGCAAAACGAGGTAAATTACTATTGTGATGCTTTTCATGAATAAAAATTCCCGAAGCACTACCTGGCCCAGCATTCATGTATTTATAACTACACCAAGCTGCAAAATCGGCTCCCCAATTGTGTAATTCTAATTTAATATTTCCGGCTGCGTGTGCTAAATCCCAACCTACATAAGCACCAACATCATGTCCCGCTTTTGTAATAGTTGCCATGTCTAAAACTTGACCTGTATAATAATTTATTCCGCCAATTAAAACCAAAGCCAGTTCTTCGCCTACTTCGTTAATTTTTGCAATAATATCTTCCATTCTAAAATTATGTTCTCCCTCGCGACGTTTTACCTCAACAATAGCTTCTTCTGGATTTAAACCATGATGACGTACTTGGTTTTGAATCATGTACTGATCTGATGGAAAAGCTTTTTCTTCACAAATAATTTTAAAGCGTTGTTTTGTTGGGCGATAAAAAGAAACCATCAACAAATTTAAATTCACCGTTAGCGTGTTCATTACTGCAACTTCACTTGGTTTTGCCCCAACAACTTTGCTTAACGGATCGGCAAAACGCTCCTGATAATCCCACCAAGGTTTTGATCCGTGAAAATGCCCTTCAACAGCAAGTTCAGCCCAATTGGTCATTATCTCGTCCACGTACGTTTTAGCTACTTTTGGTTGTAAACCCAAAGAGTTACCCGTAAAATAAATCACATCTTTCCCGTTTACTTTAGGAAAAATAAATTCGTTTTTATATTTAGCTAATGCATCTTGTGCATCCAATTTTTTGGCAAATTCTAATGTATTCTGAAAATTCATGTTTCTAGTTTAGTTAGTTTGGGATTAAAATTAGTACTTTTTAATAAAAAAAGCCAACCTTTAATGGACTGCACCCAAAAGTTTGGACAGATTAAAAATTAATAATTATAAAAATGAGTTCGATATTCTATCGGACTCA
>CANRKI010000176.1 GCA_947631175.1 uncultured Flavobacterium sp. | reverse complement strand
CGTACATTTCTTCTGCAGGTTCACCAACAGATAATCCTCCAATAGCATTACCTTGTGCACCAACATTAGCAATATACTCTGCAGATTGTGCACGTAAATCTTTATAAGTAGATCCTTGTACAATTGGAAATAAAGTTTGCTCGTAACCATATTTTACAGGTACTTTTTCTAAATGACTTACACAACGGTCTAACCAACGGTGCGTCATGTGCATCGAACGTTTTGCGTAACGATAATCACACGGATAAGGCGTACATTCGTCAAAAGCCATAATAATATCGGCACCAATAGAACGTTGAATTTCCATTACATTCTCTGGCGAGAAAAAGTGGTACGAACCATCAATGTGTGATTTAAACTTAACTCCTTCTTCTTTAATTTTACGACGTCCGGCTAACGAGTACACTTGGTACCCTCCAGAATCGGTTAAAATATTACGATCCCAACCCATAAACTTGTGTAAACCACCGGCTTTTTCTAAAATTTCGGTTTTAGGACGTAAATATAAGTGATACGTATTTCCTAAAATAATATCAGGATTAATATCATTTTTTAATTCACGTTGGTGCACCCCTTTTACTGATGCTACTGTACCAACAGGCATAAAAATAGGAGTTTCAATAACCCCATGATCTGTAGTAACTTTTCCAGCACGCGCTTGCGACTGGCTATCTGTATGTAATAATTCGAACTTCATATCTATCTTTTACAATTTGCAAAGATAATTGATTTTACGACGTTACTAAAACCTTTAAAAAATAATTTCGTACAAAATTGTACTTTTGTGCTATGTTAGAAATTTTATATCAAGACGATTATCTGGTTGCTATTAACAAACCTCATGGTTTATTAGTACACCAAAGTCCTATTGCTCGTGATGCGAGTGAATTTGCCATACAGTTACTTCGCGATCAAATTAATCAGAAAGTTTTTCCGGTGCATCGATTAGATCGAAAGACATCGGGGGTGCTTTTATTTGCTCTTGATAAGGAAACGAACCAACACTTGACCCAACAATTTACAGATAAAACAACCGAAAAAACATATTGGGCCATTTTACGTGGTTTTGCTCCAAATGAAATGACAATTGACTATAATTTATTTAACGATTCGGGGGTGGAACAAACTGCGGTAACTCATTTTAAAACCTTGCAAACTAGCGAAATTAATTTACCACATGGCAAACACCAAACCTCGCGTTATAGTTTTGTTGAAGCAAAACCCGAGACTGGACGTATGCACCAACTTCGTAAACATTTTGCACATATTTTACATCCAATTTTGGGTGATAGACCACATGGTTGTAACAAGCAAAATAAGCTTTGGTTAGAAAAACACAACATGAATACCATGATGTTACATGCCAAAACCTTAACGTTTACACATCCTAAAACTCTCGAAAAAATAACAATTCACGCAAACCCCTCGGACGAATTTTTACGAGTTGCACATATTTTAAAGTTTAGTTTATAAAATCATATCTATATTTCATTAAAGTTAATTCAAATGCTACGAAAGCAAATGTGCAATTACCTTTTAATGAAATACATAGTATTATAGATGTAGATATTTAACATTTTGGACAGGTTAATCGATAATAAAAGATTTACAAATACAAATTATAAAACCAAAAATTCAAACAAGTATTTACAACATAAAAGCAACTACATCAATTATAAACGTTAGTAAAAGCTAACAAAAAACGCTCAAGTATTTCTTGAGCGTTTTTTACATATAAAAAGTCAACATATTGTATAGAACTCACATAATTTGCGCAGCGCGTGAGGGATTGGCGCATTGTTTGAGCACATTTTGTAACAACGTGAAAAAATTGCGAGTGCAAAAGCCCGACCCGTTCACTAAAAAACGGGTCACGCCAAAATAAAAAACTAGCGACAAATAAGGTCTTTTAATGTATTAATCAGCAAAATCAGGAATAACTTTGTCCGAATAAACTGTAGGAATTGGTTTGGGATATTGGTTTAAATTTATACTTTCATAATACAATTCTTTGGATAGAAAATTAAGCTGTTGTTTTTCGAGAACCTTATTATAGGCCATTTTGTATTCAAAATTTTCAGGATTATTTTTATAATAATTAAGTAACTGCTTTTGATTGTAACTTAACGAATAAGAACTTAAATAAGTTAAATCGGTATTTGTTTTTTGTAAGTTATAACTTGTTATAAAAGAACTCCAATTGGGAACAACCACCACAATTAAGCCCAAATAAACAGCCCAACTCATTTTATCAATTAAATAAAAGCTAGTCTTTACTTTAACGATTTTAATACATGTAAAAATTAGACCTAAAACGCATAATAATAGAAACCAAAGTACGCCTAATCGCATCTGAGTTAATCCTAAATGTGTGATGTAATCTATTGTTTTTAACGCGGTAATTACTATTAATAAGGCGTTTAATCCCATCCAAACGAAGGCTAACTTTTTTATAAACTGATTTTTTTGAGTGAAATTTATTCGATCTCTAAAAAAGTACAACAAAACCACAACCGCCATTACTATGGAAATGATTAATGAGTTTACGCGTTGGTGCGTGTGAATGCTTAGGTTGGAGAAATCGGTTGGGAGAAAGAACTGCTCATAAACGTAAATTCCTACAAAAACGAATAAAATTATATTCAAGAATAATAGTGTAATTTGTCCGCTTTTTAGCTCTAAATCTTCAGGTAAAAAACCAATAGACGTATTTTTCTCTGATAAGTTATAATTCAACTTTCTTACAAAAAATAAAATACTGCTGTAAATCCAACCGTCCCAAAAACTAAACATCAAATAAAAACCGAGCAAGGCAATTAAAAAGAAAGTTCCATCGATAGTGAATTTAAAATTTGAGAAAAGACTAGATAAAATATTACTATTTAACACGTAAATAAATACAAAACCAATTATAAACAGAAACGGAAGTGCAATATAGGCAACCGTATTACGAAATAAGGTGTCTTTATTTGTTGTACTCTTAAACGTTAACGTTTGCATTGGCATGGAGACGCGGATAAAAGTGGCTAAGCCTTGTAATAAAAAAACAAAAGGAGCAATAAAAAGCTTAAAACTTGGATATTGTGCAAAGGCTCGAAGTAAACATAAACTTACAAAACACATAAGAAACATTTCGGGACCAAAAAGCCATACGTTGGACAGCAGCAACAAAACGGTGCTTCCTAAAACAATTTTAAAATGGGTACGTTTTAGGGCTTCTGGAAATTTAAAAAGTACAAAACCAATTAGTATACATCCAAAAATACTAAGGTTAATTCCTACACTTTCGTTATAAAAAAGTAAGGTAAAAATAAGTGTGGTAACTAAAATTAAAGCTGATTTTTTCATAATTTTAAATTTAAAAGCACTTTGTGTTTCAAAGTTTGTTTTTAAAAAAATAAGACAGTTAATGTCTCATTAATTTTTCGAGTGCTGCCAAATGATTTTTAAAGGCTAAACGTCCTAAATCTGTCGCTTTATACGATGTTTTGGGCTTTTTACCTACAAATTCCTTCTTAATCTCGATATATTCATTTTTTTCGAGTGCGGCCGAGTGGCTTGCCAAGTTTCCGTCGGTCACCTCTAAAATTTGTTTCATTTCGTTAAAATCCACCCATTCGTTTACCAACAGTACAGACATCATTCCGAGTCGCACCCTACTCTCAAAATCTTTATTTAAACTTTCAATAATTCCCATTTTAATTGTATTTTTTATACAGAATTATCCCATATAAAATATGAAGAACACCAAAACCTAAGGTCCAAAATAATAATCCGTAATACAACACAAAGCTAGAAATTAAACCTAAAGCAAGCTCTAAATATCCTAAATATTTAATATCACTAAACAAAAACTTTTCGGCATTTAGTAAGGCTAATCCGTAAAAAATTAACATTGCTGGAGCCACAAAAGCATACTCTTGCTTAACGACTAAAGCAATACAGAATAGACCACCCGTTACCAACGGAATTAACAAGGCTTTTAATACGTTTTTAGAAACCTGAGTCCAAATTGGCAATCCCAAACGCTTACTTTTATTTAATGTAAAAAGCGTACCAGCACCAATTGCACTAATTAAAACCACCACAGCTAAAACACTAAAATTTAGTACTAAATCTAGTTTATTTTCTGCGGTAACTTTATAAATACCGCCATGCTCTTTTAACATTAAAAAAGCCACAAAAGCTCCTACTAAAGCAATACTACCGGCAACAATACCGCTTAAACCACTTAAAGATATAAAACGCGACGAACGCTCCATCATCGCTTTAATATGCGAAATATCGTCTTGAATTTTTGTATTCATTTTTATTTTACTTTGTAATACAAAGTTATTTGAATTTATATAATAAACAACTTTTTTTATTCTTTTTTTATTCTTTTTTTTAGCGTTCCCTCGTATATATTTTTAATTCAAAAATGTATACACAATAAAAACTCGGGGCGGGCTATTCGTTATATCTTTTTTATTTGGCTTTGCTTTGCATCACCAACAAAAAAGGATGTCACTACTATCCCTAACGCAAGTAAATTCAGAAAACAAAAAAATTGCTCTGAATAGAACAGATTAAAAGAAATAGTAGAAATGACTCCGATTTTGGCATCGGCCAATTTTTCAGCAATTTATTCTAGTTTTTCTTTCTAGTTTTAATAGAACAAAGGCATAACTAATAAAAAAACATTTAAAATAGTATTTTACTTTATGGCATAAAACATGTAAAATTTATAATTATTCAAACTGAAGCTTATTTAAATATCTTCTTCTAAATTAGATAAAACCAAAAACAGGATCTGTTGCCAGATCCTGTTTTTTTAACGTTTTAATGAAAAATGAGATTTATATGTTCGTATCTCTTGGTGGATGCCATCACGATATGTTACACTAAACCAATAATCTGTGGATGGAACAGCAACTCCGTTGTACGTTCCGTC
>CANRKI010000175.1 GCA_947631175.1 uncultured Flavobacterium sp. | reverse complement strand
TTCTTTAATGATAAAACATACCTATATTTAAACTTTGAAAGTGAAAGTTGTATTATAGGAGATTTGTATGAACAACACACCGAAGAATATATTGATACTTTTATGTCATACGATTTTTTCGAATAGATATGAATAAAAAATATTTTTAATAATAGTTTTATATATTAACTTTTTTGTTTATCTTTGTAAAGAATTTAAAAACAGATAAAATATGGCAACAAATTTAAAAGTGATAGCAGTATATGATAATGGTGGAGAATCATTAGATAGATATACAATTGTAACTAATGAGCGTTACAAATCAAGAACTAATCCAAACCGATATATGTATAATGCAATATCTTCTTCTGATAATGGCATTGGGGTATTTATGTGGGTTGAATGTTTAATCGGTAAACATTTAGGTAAAAAGATACAACTTTCTGACTTGTCCGAAGAGTTGCAAAATAAAATTAAATGTGCTTTAATCTAAAACAATTATGGAAAATTTAAACATAAGTTATGATGTTGTCAAGAATATGACCTATGGCGACGAAGTGAAACTTAACGAGGAATATTGTTTATATCACTACTCACAAGACGACTTAGTTGTGTTAGTTAAAACAGAAGAGTGGGAAGAGGTGGCAGTAGTATTGTACAATGACGAAACAAAAAGTGTAGAATTAGAAATGTGTTAATTATGAAAGATACAAGAAATTTATTCGAAGAGAGAGAAGATTTAAAAGCTACTATTTTAGCAGACTTCAATGAGATGTTTCCAGAATATGAAACTGATGATTTTGATGACATCCTATTTGATGAGGAGGAAATTCAAAGTTGGAAAGAAGATTGGGTGGACGAGTTAGAGAAGATTGAAGAGATTGATACCCTTGAAAGAGAAGTAGGTTCTGAGTTTGAATATGGAGTTACTTTAATTCCTTTGGAAGACTTTACAGATTATGTTGAGGAAATGTTGGTTGATTGTGGAGATTTACCAAGTAACATACCTTCATATATTTCAATTGATTGGGAAGATACGGCGGACAACATAAAAGTAGATTATTCAGAAGTAGAATTTCAAGGAACAGATTATTTATTCAGAATTTAAGAGATATGGAACAAGAAACAAGATTATTTATATTAGATAAGAGTCTAATTAAAGTGGAGGTAGAAGAGATAAAAGAATGGGAAACATTGGAAGAACTACCTAAAAAAGCCTATGACTTCATTGAAGAAGCGGAAGTAAATGGTGATGTTTGTGGGTTTGCTTGGTTTCTACAAAACATGAATGAAATAGATCTATGCGACAAATTGCTATTTAAAACAAAACATTGGTAGTAGTTCAGATAGAAGTAAGTGGTTTAATTTTTAATTATTAATTATGGATTTTGCAATAACATATATAGTTTTATTTTTAATAGTAGTAGCAATTTGGGTTTATAATATAGGAAAACATGAATAAAAAACAAATAAATTATGAAAAAGAAAAATTCAATTAATTGGTTAACCTCCGCTTTTGCAAGTGTGCTGTTAGTAGCTGTTATTTTTTGCGGTTGTAATCCACAGCCTAAAAATGGAAGCACTAAGACAAGGAATGGTGATTATATAACGAAAGTTATTGATAGTTGCGAATATATTGAGTATGATTATGGCATATTTGACCAACGAGTTTACAGCCTTACGCACAAAGGAAATTGTAAATTTTGTGTAGAACGTAATTTAAATTTAAAAATTTTTTATTATGAAAACATTAGAAAAACTAAAAGTAATTAAATTTAAAAACTATTTATTATGAAATTAATATCAATGACAGATTTTGTTTTAGAGCAAGAAAAAGAATGGAAGCCAGTATTTGGATTTGAAGGTTATTATGAAGTTTCTGACATCGGAAGATGTAGAAGTGTCGAGAGGGATATTATTTATAATAATGATGAAAAAACAAGAAAAGGTGTTTGGAAGGGTAAAATTCTAAAACCAACTTTAAAAGAGGATGGTTATTTAAGATATAATTTATCTAAAGAAGGTAAAATAACAAGAATTTTAGCCCACAGAATGGTAGCCTTGGCTTTTTTACAAAATCCTGAAAACAAGAGAGTGGTAAATCATAAAGACTCTATAAGACATAATAATGTTTTAAATAATTTAGAGTGGGCTACTGACTCAGAAAATGTTTTACACTCATATAAAAAAGGTAATAGGAAAGAAAAATTTTATGGACATTGTTGTATTAAAAAAGACATAAAATTAGATATTTTAATTTCATTGAAAACATTTGTTTTAAATCTATAACCTTCAAGAAAACAGATTGAAAATTATGCAAAGTTTTTAGATATGAAGTTAGAATTAGGGCATTTCGTGCCAACTGATGAAGATGGGAATGTTTTAAAAGACCCTGGATTAATACCAAGTTATGAATTAGAACAATACAGAAAATCAAAAGAAAAAGTTTTGTTTGAAGGTTGGGAAAAAAGAATAAAAGATTTAGAAGCTTTTAAACTACACCTTACAATAACAAAAATAATTGAAAATGCTATTGAATGGGATTTAATACTAACCCAAAACGCATTGAAAAAAATAGGACTATGAAAACAACACTATTAAAACTAATAAATTTATAAAAATGAAACAAACTTTAAGAGATAGAATCGAAGATATGCTTTGCAGAATTGTGGGCAGAGTTGAAATGCTTCAAAAAAGTATTAACGAGTATAAAGAGAGTGGTGATTTTGAAAACGCTATGAAGTGCAATATAAAAATGCGAACATTCAAATTAATTGAAGAAGATTTGCGTAAGGAGTTGCAGTCATAGAATTACACCTAACAATTTCGTATTATGAGAGAATATAAATATAAAGCAATAACAGATGGTTCAGAGTTTGAAGATTATGTTATAAAACTTTATGAGAAAGAAGAAGAAAAACTTTTAGATGTTTTTTTACACAACTCAGAGGATAATGTTTATTGGGCAAAGGAAGTTAACGGAGAAATATTTTATTCATTAGATCAAATATTCGATACAGAGCGACAAGACGCTACACATTTAGTAATTTTTATGAAATAAAATAATAATTTATAATTATAAGTATTATGACAAAAGAAGAAAAAATCAAAGAAGCTTGGGGTGATTTATATAAAAAGTATGAAAAATTTATTGATTCAGACGGTGGATTATTTTGGGTATACCTTTATGACTCCGATAAAATTAATATCAATTTAGATTTATTGGGTAATGTAACTTATAGACCAAAATCACTTCAAGGAATAGAAGATAATAATGGGTGGATTTCTCTTTTAGGGGAGTCAAATGAAATAGAATGGGTTAAAAACTTAGAGTTATATAATATTAAAACTAAAGAACATTATTTTTGTACTGATGAGAATGAGTTTATAGAGATAGGTAGATTTACTCACTATAAACCAATTGTTAAATCTAAACCACCGATTTATTAAATTATGAAACTAACAAAAGAAAATGTTTACGTTGACCTAAAAGGTAGGAGTAAAGAGGAGTTAACGGAGTTGTATAACTTTTTAATAAGTGTGGGAGAGAAACCTTTTAGAGATAAAGAATGGTTTTTAAACTACTCTAATGATGATGAAAAGGTGGGTTTTTCAAGTGTTCATTTTTGTGGGTTAGGAGATTTATATAAAGAAAAAACAAAAGTAACAATACAACAATTAAAAGAAATATTACAACCTACGGAAACACTACAAGAAAAAGAACAACGACTACTTAAAGAATTAGAAGAAGTTAGAAAAGAGATTGAGGAAAATAAAATTAAAGTGGGGGATGTTTGTAAGTTTTGGAATGACAATAAAAATTCGTTTGTAATAGGAGTCGTTCAGCATGTATGTGAAAATACTAAGCTAAAATACGAAACAATATTCGATTGTCAATTTCCTAATGCTGAAAAAATAACAAACACCGAACTTATTAAATTATTAGAACAAGAAATTAAATAATTATGAATAACACAGTAGAATTAATAGGCTATTACGGTAACGATGAAACGCACGCTTTATCAGCTTGGACTTCAACAAGTAGAGATTTAACCGAAGATAAAAAAAATCGAATTGGTAAACTTTTAAAAATGTTAGCAAGTGAGGGACATCACACTCCTTTTGAGAAGTCAACACTTCATTTTTTAGTTAATGTAGACCAAGCTACACACATCCATATTTTAAAACATCGTATCGGAGTTTCGATAAATGGAGAAAGCGCAAGGTATAAAGAATTAAAAGAAGATAAATTTTTAACTCCTGAAGATTTTACTCATTTCGAAATAGAAGATGTTAATATGATTAATAAATATAATTGTTACACTTACGAACAATTATTATTTCAAAAAACAAATGAATTAAATGAAATTTATCATGCTTGTTTAAAAGATGGTAGAAAATACTTAGGAGATAAAAGAGCCAAAGAAAGCGCAAGGTTTTTCAAGATGTTTAATTCTCAAATTACAATGGATATTTCTTTTAATTGGCGATCATTTTATCACTTTCAGAAACTAAGAAATGATGTAAACGCACAAAAAGAAGTTAGAGAATTAGCACAAGAAATGTTAAAACAAGTTAAAGAGTTAGGAGTATTTAAAGAAACAATTAAAGCATTTGAATTATGAGAAATTTAGAAGAAGTAAAAACAGCAATTGAACAATGGTTTATTACTTTAGGATATGATAATCCAGAACGAGCAGAAAAGCAATATTTGAAGATTATTGCAGAAGTCGGAGAAATGGCAGATGCTTTATGTAAAGAAGATTTAAAAAACTTTAAAAGTGAAGCTGGAGATGTTTTTGTAACTATTGTAGGGTATTGTTTGCAAAAGAATAAGCATTATATTATTAACTATACTGAACCAGAAGATTCATTAAGTAACAATACGGTATTATATGAAATAATATGTAGCTTAACTGATTTTGATTTTAGTAGTGCTATTGATTATTTATTTGACATTTGTTTAAATCAAAACACAACACTATTAGAATGCGCTACAATA
>CANRKI010000174.1 GCA_947631175.1 uncultured Flavobacterium sp. | reverse complement strand
AACCAGGTACCGCAGGATGGTACAATTCTGCCGCTTTTGAACAACAAGCTCAAGCTGCTGGATTATACGCAAAATCAATTAACGGTGACGCCTTCTCGGACGAAATTAAACAACAAACAATCGAGTTAATTAAAAAAGACCTAGGTCAAGTTGACTTAGTTGTTTATTCCTTAGCATCACCACGCCGTACACACCCAAAAACAGGTGTAGCATACGCTTCGGTTTTAAAACCAATCGGACAATCGTTCTCAGATAAAACCGTAGACTTTCATACAGGTGTAGTATCTCAAGTAACAATTAACCCTATCGAAAATCAAGAAGACATCACAAACACCATCGCTGTAATGGGAGGTGAAGACTGGAAATTCTGGATCGAAGATCTTAAAGCTGCTGGCGTATTAGCACCAGGCGTTAAAACTGTTGCTTACTCATACATTGGCCCTAAATTAACAGAACCAATTTACCGCAAAGGGACAATCGGTATGGCTAAAGACGATATCGAAGCAACCGTACCAGTAATCAACAACTTACTAAGCGACTTAAACGGTACATCATACGTATCAGTTAACAAAGCCTTAGTAACACAATCTTCATCAGCAATCCCAGTAGTTCCATTATACATCTCGTTACTTTATAAAGTAATGAAAGAGAAAGGAATTCACGAAGGAACAATCGAGCAAATGCAACGCCTTTTTGCAGAACACCTATACAACCCAGCAGGTGTTCCGTTAGATAGCGAAGGACGTATTCGCATCGACGATTTAGAAATGCGCGAAGATGTACAAAACGAAGTAGCAAAACTTTGGGCTGAAACTACAACCGAAAATTTAGAGGAAATCTCTGATATCCAAGGTTACCGCAACGACTTTTTTAACCTTTTTGGATTCAATTTCGACACAATCGATTACGATGCCGAAACTAACGAGGTAGTAAACGTAAACAGCATTCAAGCATAAATTATAAAAAGGAGGCGCAAGTCTCCTTTTTTGTATTTTAAAGGCGTTCCCTTTTTGTCGCTCCATTACATTCGCGCCCAAAAACGTCGGGCTGTACGCACTCGCAATTTTTACGTTTCACTTCAAAATGTGCTCAAACAAACGCTTCCATCCCTAACGCGCTGCGCCAAATAAAAACAAACCAAACACACAAAAAGCAAACACACACAAAAATTAAAAACTTATTATATCTTACTTAATAATAAAAAAGCTATTTTTGTGTAATTCTAAAAATAAATATGTTAGTAGATTTTAATACATTGCCAGAAGATTCTAGAATTTGGATCTATCAATCAAATCGTAAATTATCGGACCAAGAAGTTCAGGAAATTGAAACTGAAGTGAAAAACTTTTTAGAACAATGGGCAGCACACGGAAGTTCTTTACACGCATCATATCAAATTAAATACAATCGTTTCATTATTCTTGCAGTCGATCAAGCCGTACAAAACGTAACGGGCTGCTCAATTGATGCCTCAGTTGTATTTATTCAATCACTAGAACAAAAATATCAAATAGATTTGTTGGATAAAATGAACGTAACCTTTAAATTAGGAGATCATATTGCCCACAAACCATTAATCGAGTTTAAACAAATGGCAAAACAAAAAGCCGTTTCAGAAAATACAATCGTATTTAACAATTTAGTAAATACAATTGCAGAATGGCAAGATTTTTGGGAAGTTCCAGCTAAGGACAGTTGGCACAGTCGTTTCTTTTAAAAACTGAATTTTCAATAATAATCTAAATCATCATGCCAATTGTATGATGATTTTTTTTTAAACACACCACTTACTATACATGCGTTACATACTAATTTTATTTTCTTTTTTTGTAAGCCAAATCTCGCTTGCTCAAAAAATTTCGAGCTATTACCAAGTCAATGATAAACAAATGAATCATTGGGTTGACAGTGTTTATAACCAATTAAGTTTCGACGAAAAATTAGGACAACTTTTTATGGTTGCTGCTTATTCTAACAAAAACGAAACGCATTATAAACAAATCGATAAATTAGTCGACGATTATAAAATTGGTGGTGTTATCTTTTTTCAAGGTGGACCTGTGCGTCAAGCGCAGCTTACAAACAGATACCAAAAACGTAGCAAAGTACCAATGTTGGTTGGTATTGATGCAGAATGGGGACTTGCTATGCGCTTGGATTCGACCTTTCGTTTTCCTTGGAATATGACTTTAGGAGCCATTCAAAATAATTTACTTATCGAAAAAGTGGGTTATCAAATGGCAGAGCAAACCAAACGTGTGGGGTCACATTTTAACTTTGCGCCAGTGTTGGATGTTAACGTTAATCCATTAAATCCTATTATTGGAAATCGCTCCTTTGGCGAAAGTCCTCAAAATGTTGGACAAAAAGGAGTTGCTTTAATAAAAGGATTGCAAAAAGGAGGCATTTTTGCTACAGGAAAGCATTTCCCTGGCCATGGCGATACTTCTGTTGATTCACATCATACGTTACCTTTTTTAAATTTTGACCGTAAACGATTAGATGCCATCGAGCTTTATCCGTATAAATCGGCAATCAAAGCAGGTTTAGCAAGTGTTATGGTCGCACACTTAGATGTTCCAGCATTAGAGCCTAATAAAGGAGTTCCTACTTCTCTATCTTACAAAACAATTACAGAACTTTTAAAAGAAGATTTTGATTTTGAAGGTTTAATATTTACAGATGCTTTAAACATGAAAGGAGCATCTAATTACAAAGCTCCAGGCGAGGTTGATTTAGCAGCGTTTTTAGCTGGAAATGATGTGATGCTTTTTGCCGAAAATGTTCCGGTTGCTATTCAAAAATTTAAAGAGGCGTATGACAACGATTTATTTTCGGATAGACGTTTGGCACATTCGGTAAAAAAAATATTAAAATTTAAATACTTTGCGGGTTTAAATAAATACGAGCCTGTGGTTCTTGATAATATTATAGCCGATTTAAATGCACCAAAATATCATGCCTTAAATCGTGAATTATTCGATAACATTGTAACAATTGCTAAAAAGCAACTCGGAGATTTACCAATTCGAAATGTGAATGACGAAAAGATAGCTTACATTAAATTAGGCGATGGTGAAAATGGAACTTTTTTAAAAACAATGAATAACTATGCTTCGATTACTGTTTTATCAAGCGAAGCGCCAAACTTGCTAGAAAGTTTAAAAGATTATACAAAAGTTATTGTTGGTTATCATAAGGAAGATGGCGCTTGGAAAAAGCAACTTATGTCTAAGTCCGAATTGGATTTATTGCAAAAAATTGCCGCTCATTCTGATAATATTATTTTTACAGTTTTTGCTCGTCCGTATACAATGCTAGATATTAAAGATTTTACTAAAATCAATAATTTAATAATGGCGTATCAAAACGGTGACGAGCCACAAGCTGCCGCTGCCGATATTGTTTTTGGTGGAATAGGAGCAAAAGGAGAATTACCTGTATCAATACATCCTACAATGCCCGTTAACACCGGATTTAAAACAAATGCTTTAAATAAGCTTTCGTCTGCCAATCCCGAAAATGTAGGTATGAGCTCGACGGTGTTAAGTGAGATCGATACTTTGACAGAATTTGCTATTCAAAATAAAATGATGCCAGGCGCTCAAATTGTTGTTGTAAGACGTGGCAAAATTGTTTATGAAAAGTCATTTGGTTTTCAAGATTATTCTAAAACACAAGAAATAAAAAATTCGGATGTTTATGATTTAGCTTCTTTAACTAAAATTTTATCAACATTACCTATGATGATGAAAGCATATGAGGAGAAAAAGTATACATTTGATGATAAACTAGGAAATTTATTGCCTATTTTTAAAGATACTGACAAAAAAGATATCACAGTTAAAGATATGCTTTTGCATCAAGCACGTTTACAACCTTGGATTGGTTTTTATTTAAAAACATTAAATAGCGAAAAAAAACCAGATACATTGTATTACCGAAAAACCTTTTCGAAGGACTTTTCTAAACAAGTAGCCGAAAACCTGTTTTTGCGAAACGATTATAATGATACTCTTATAAAAGTGATTGCAGAAAGTCCGTTGTTGCCTAAAAAACAATATAAATACAGCGATTTTTCTTTTATCTTGTTTAAAGAATTTTTAGAAAAAACATACAATCAACCCCTAGATGTTTTAGTAGATCAAAACTTCTATAAAAAATTAGAAACATCGACCTTAACATACAATCCCTTACGCAAGTTTGATGTTTCGGTAATTCCTCCAACTGAGGAAGATCAATATTTTCGATACACCAAAGTACAAGGTTATGTACACGATATGGCAGCAGCTATGCAAAACGGAGTTTCTGGACACGCAGGTTTGTTTGGTAATGCTTTAGATGTCGCTAAAGTGATGCAGATGTATTTAAATAAAGGTACTTATGGCGGAGTTGAGTTTTTTAAACCCGAAACTTTACAAGCTTTTAACGAATGCTATAATTGTAAAGAAGGAAATAGAAGAGGCTTAGGTTTTGATAAACCCCAATTAGGAACGGCTGGCCCAACTTGTGGTTGTACCTCTAAAAGCAGTTTTGGACATACGGGTTTTACAGGGACAATGACATGGGCTGACCCAGAAAAAGAATTAATTTATGTATTTGTTTCCAATCGTACATATCCAGACTCTAACAAAAACTTACTCTCAAAACATAATATTCGCGAAAAAATACAGCAAATTATATACAATGCTATACAAGACTAGTTTTACACTAGTCTTTTTTTATATAAAAAACTTTCGATATTTCCTTACTTCGTGGTATATTGTACAAAAATATTTAATAGATGAAAATAGCTATTGTTTGCTACCCAACCTTTGGAGGAAGTGGTGTTGTAGCTACAGAATTAGGCTTAGAATTAGCCCGAAAAGGTCACGAAATACACTTTATTACTTATAGACAACCTGTTCGTTTGGAATTATTGAGTCCAAATGTTCATTTTCATGAAGTAAATGTACCAGAATATGCTTTATTTCATTATCAGCCCTACGAATTGG
>CANRKI010000173.1 GCA_947631175.1 uncultured Flavobacterium sp. | reverse complement strand
GCTTCGGTCAGCCAAATGATTCTTTACGCAAAAAGCTTCATTTTCTTAACGTATTTCTTTTTGATGTCGGGTTTACGATTCTGCTGATTATTGATTATTTCTTTCAATGAACGTTTTTGTTTCTACTTCAATTCTATTTTGTTATGCTGTATTTGATGCAGCATCGCATCCAATTTGCTTTTAGTTTACATAAGTTTTAAAAGTGAGAATTGAGTTTTGTATTGCTTTTCTTCTTCTTTAAATGCACTAAAGAAGCAAAGTGCTCCGACGCAGTCTAAATACGGTCTAAATGGTTTCGAACGCTAAATCAAAAAAACTTGCTTTTTCAAAGCTTCAAATACAAGCCTTTATGACTTGACTGTTTACACTGGAAGTCTAAGGCGTAGTATTCATGAGAACCAAAAATAAAATATAATCGCTCGAATAAACACTTTTTGATTTTACGCTTTTTTCAACTTTTAGACTCTCGTATTTATACTGCAAAATAGTTCATAAATGCTTTTTTAGTCCGTTTTTAATAGCATCTTGTTTTTTGTATACTGGTTTTAATAGTGCGAATAGTAATTCTTTATTTTATTTCTTTTTCTTTAAATACACTAAAGAAGCATACTTCGACAAGCTCAGCATACAGTTTCAACGCAGTCTAAATACGGTCTAAATGGTTTCGAACGCTAAATCAAAAAAAACTTGCTTTTTCAAAGCTTCAAATACAAGCCTTTATGACTTGACTGTTTACATTGGAAGTCTAAGGCGTAGTATTCATGAGAACCAAAAATAAAATATAATCGCTCGAATAAACTCTTTTTGATTTTACGCTTTTCTCAACTTTTAGACTCTCGTATTTATACTGTATGTCGGGTTTTAGATTCTACACAATAGTTCATAAATGCTTTTTTTTAGTCCGTTTATTTTATTAGTACTAAATGGTATTCTTGATATTCCATTCCCTATTTCACTACTTCCCTATTCCCTAAAAATTATTATCTTTGTTTCTCTTCTTCACAGAAAATATTAAACCTTTGTTTTGATAAATAATCTAGTAAAATATTACATACTAGATAAATCATCTATTTTTTACAGTTATTGGTTAAAAACCAATTCATGCATTATATACGCTTTATGTATGCTTTAAATACCTAGTATCTACACTTTTGGTATTTAGAATATTTTTCGGTTTTGCTTTTTAGATTTTATTTCCCAATTTTTAATTTTCCAAAACAAGAGTTTCAGTACACAGTTATTAAAAACCCAACTAAACTTTGATTATTAGTAATTTTTCACTGTTATAACTGTGTACCTAACTCTGCAACTAACTAAAAAAATAATATAAATAGGTGTTTTTTAATTTTTAGTCTTTAGCTTTTAGTTATTAGTTTAGCATATTTTATTTCCATTTCTTACTCCCTATTTCCTAAAAAACTCCCGAACCACGACTTTCAAAAATTATAAACCTACTATGAAAAAAAATTGCGTGGTTCAGTTGTTTTAACATTAATAAACTAATCCTAATAAAAATGATTTTCTTTTTCGTAATGTAATCTGTAATTGCTTGCTCCAAACTTTCTGATATAGCAAAGGGCTTACTTTGTTTTTTAAATATTAATTTGTTTTTAATTATTGCTATAATGTAAAAAACATAAAAAATTATAGTATACTACTTCATAATTACCACAAGTTTAGTTGTAGCAAAAAAGCTATGAAATTAAAATGTAAAAAATGAAAATTTATAAAACACTAGCGCGTGTACTTGGCACTATAACCATCGGTGGTTGAGTAAAAAGCATAAAAAAGGCATGAAACTCAACATTATCCGATTTGAGGTACTGGTATACCGAGGAACAGATAAGTGAGCTCACGCCTAGGTCGTGAGCTAATTTACTTATCATCTCGTTCCATTAAAAATTACCAGTTTTCAAATCGAGAATCAAAGCAATAGCTTAATATTTTTCTAATTAAAGTATTGCAAAATTACATTTATCCTGTAATTATATACCAAATATATAAAAATATTTTTTAATTACCGAATTCGGTAATGTTTTTTTTTATTAAATATTTCAAATTGCTATAAAAAGTTATTTATGCAAGAAGATAGAACAAATGAAATTAAAAAATTAATTGCTGAAAAAATTAAAACATTAAAAGGAGAAATTCCATATTCTACATTAGCTAACAAAAGTAATCTAACAGCTGCACGAATTAGCGATGCTGCAAATAATAAAATCGATTTCAGAATAAGTACTCTCATAGAAATAGCAACAGCACTAAGGGTAAATCCAAAAGAATTATTTGATATTGAATTTAATTTTGACGAATACTATAATGAACTTGAGAATTTTTAAAACCAAACATTATGTCATGTTTGGCTTGTTGTTAAATTTTATTTTAACATTTTAGATAATTTTGTATTCTTATAGAAATTTTGAAAAAAAATCAACAAATTAGGTTTGAAGTATATCAGGTTTTACTGTTCTACTTTATGTTTTACTTTACCCCATATCCTATTTCCTTATTACTCGCTATAATATATTAGAAATGCTTTAAAAAATAGATTTTAAGCTTTTATTTCGTATAAACACACTATAAAAAACGACTATTTTGTAGATAAATAGTCGTTTTTTCTGTATTTATAGCTTTTTCATAAAAACTGATTCATGTATTAAATATGCTTTAAATACGGAGTATGGACGCTATTGGCACTTAAAGTATATTTCGGTTTCAGTATTAATTCAATTAAAGCTATTTGCTACTGATTTAGCATGTGTCTTTATTTAGAATTAAACTTTAAAATAACTGTTATCAGATTGTATATGTCCATGTTTTTTTTTAAACATATATTTCTTGGAATAAAAAAACTTACAAATTAGGTAACTGTAGGTATTTCAAATCTTTTATTAAATATGCTGTTTAAACACTTTTTTTACAACAGCTGTAATGCGATCTCGATCGCTGTCGCTTAGGTTAGAACCCGAAGGTAAACACAGACCGTTTTCGAATAGCTCTTCTGCAACCGTAGCTCCATAATACGGACTGTTTTCAAATACTGGTTGTAAGTGCATTGGTTTCCATAACGGACGCGATTCGATGTCATCCTCTAAGAAAGCCAAACGTAAATCTTCACGAGTTACTAGAGCAATCACTGGATCGATTACAATAGCACTTAACCAATGATTCGAATAAAAATCGTTAGTTGGTTCTGTAAAAACGGTTACTCCTTCGATATTTGCAAATAATTCTTGGTAAAATGCATTCATTGCTCTACGAGCCGCTACCCTATCGTTTAACACTTCCATTTGTCCACGACCAATCCCAGCAACAATATTACTCATACGGTAATTGTAACCTATTTGAGAATGTTGGTAATGTGGTGCATTATCACGAGCTTGTGTAGCTAAGAAAACCGCTTGGTCTTTATCGGTTTGATTTTGACAAACCAAAGCACCTCCCCCCGAAGTGGTTATGATTTTATTTCCATTAAAAGATAAAACACCAAAACGACCAAAGGTACCGCAAGCTTTTCCTTTGTAGGTTGAACCTAACGCTTCGGCAGCATCTTCAATTACCGGAATGTTGTATTTATTTGCAATAGCCAAAACCTCATCTACTTTAAACGGCATACCGTATAAATGCACGGCAATGATTGCTTTAGGTGTTTTTCCTTTTAAGATGCGATCTTTGATTGCTTGTTCTAACGCAGTTGGGCAAATATTCCAAGTTTCGATTTCTGAATCTACAAAAACCGGAGTAGCTCCTAAATAAACAATTGGATTTGCAGATGCCGAAAACGTCATTGACTGGCAAATGACTTCATCACCTTGAGAAACACCACATTCGATTAAAGCTAAGTGCAAAGCAGCTGTACCTGCAGAAAGTGCGGCAACTTTTACATCTGCTTTTAAATAATTTTCGATATCTTGTTCAA
The DNA here is from genome assembly GCA_947631175.1 of uncultured Flavobacterium sp. GTDB lineage: Bacteria > Bacteroidota > Bacteroidia > Flavobacteriales > Flavobacteriaceae > Flavobacterium. Next base: position 1,076 of record CANRKI010000173.1, on the reverse strand, counting down.
AGCCGTTTACGTTTGGTCCAAGTGGTGCTACCCAATTGGCATCAAAAGCTTGGTGTACGTATTTTAATTCGTTACCTCCCATGTGAGGAGATGATAACCATATTTTTGAGTTCATAATCCGTTTTTAAAGCAAATATACTTTATTTTAAGTACAATTAACAAAGCTTCAATTCCTTTTATTCGTAATCTATTCCAAAATATTGATAGAATTCACGTAAGGTGACAACATGATGTTTTTCTTTTTTAAAATGGACTCGTATTTTTTGCAAAATAGCATAGCACGCTTTTTGCTTTTTAACAGTAAGTATCTGGATGTCTTTTACGGTTATAAAAATTCTTTCTTTTGGTTCCACAGTCTTCGTTTTATAGTTATCAGTTATAAAAAAAGGAATCTTAATCATCTTTACGAATACAATTTTCGTATATCAATCATAATTAGGTTATAGTAACCCCATGGTTAGGTCTTTATTAAGTCGTTACTTCGTAATAACGATTCGTAATTTAGTCGTAAAATTATCGAATATTAGTCGAAGTTTACTCGAGTGAGAGTCGTAAAAGATGCTCTTAATCATGTTTTTCTCGTGTTTTTTTTAATTGGCATCGTAATTATTTAAACTATCACGTTAAACACTTTTGACAAAAACACAAATAATTAACAAATAAAAAAAACATATTAATAAAATTAGATAAGTTATCGTATTGAGTTTAATTATTTATTTGGGTTTTACTAAATGGTTTTAAATCTAAATTAAAAGAATTCGCTTGGCTTCAAATACAAGCCTAATTGACTTAGCTTTTTTAAACGACACGACCAAGGTGCCGTATTCATGAGAACTAAAACAAAATATTAACTCTCGAATAAACAGAGGTTACTTTCTTACGAGATTTCACCTTGCAAATTCTCGTATTTATACTGTATGTCGGGTTTACGTTTCTGCAAAATAGTTCATAAATGCTTTTTTAGTCCGTTTTTAATAGCATCTTGTTTTTTGTATACTCGTTTTAATAGTGCGAATTGTAATTCTTTATTTTATTTCTTTTTCTTTAAATGCACTAAAGAAACAAAGTGCTTCGAC
>CANRKI010000172.1 GCA_947631175.1 uncultured Flavobacterium sp. | reverse complement strand
AACAAAAATGAAAATAGCAGTCGCAGTCGTAGAATTAACTTTTTAACCGACGGAAACTTTATCACTACTTCTGAAAATAGATCAAATACTTTAAGTCGAAATCATATTTTCAATACCACATTCGAATACAAAATAGCCGATAAAATTAAATTGTATTATTCTCCAACGGCCTCGATTTCGAATCGTGAATCGGATAGTTTTTCGAATCAAAGTACAATGGAGGAGGATGAAACCTTACAAAACGAAAATATTTCTAACAGTTTTTCTAACTCAAAATCTAAAAACTTTTCTAATAATTTTTTAGTAGTTAAAAGTTTTGATAAAAAAGGACGTCGTTTCTCATTAGATTTAGACACAAATAACAACAAAAGCGATCAGGATACTCGTTTAAATTCTGAAACATATTTTTATACTACCAATACTAACGACTTACGTAATCAATTGGAGGTAAACCGATCTATTTCGGATTCATATTCCTTTGCTGCTACTTATGCAGAACCCATTTCGGATTCGTTAAAGATTGAAGTTTCAATGGATTTTAGAAATGATAAATCCGTAAACGATCAAAATACTTTCGATTTTTTAAATGGTTCATTTACTGATCGGAATGATTTTTTATCCAATTATGTGCGTTCTGATTCGTACGAATATACACCAACAGCCGGTGTAATTTTAGATAAAAAGAAACATAATTTTAAAGCCATTGCAGGTACACGAATTTTTAATTATAACGCGCTTTCTGACTATTTGCAAACCACAACCAATTTAAATCGCGATTATTTATTACCTACCGCGCACTTAAATTATAGTTACAAACCTAGTCGAGGTAAAATGCTTCGTTTGCGTTATCGTTACAACACCTCTTTACCAAATGCGCGACAGTTATTGCCTTTCGAGAATTTATCAAATCCATTAAATACAATTACGGGTAATCCGGATTTAGATGCAAGTCGCTCGCACAATACCAGTGTTACTTTTAGATGGAACAATCAAGTAACAAAATCGAGTTATAATATTTTTTCGAGTTTTATTTATAATGATAAATCGATAATTAGTGTTTCAAATTTTGATGAAAACCGTAAACGCTATACCACCTACGCAAATATTGACGGTACTTATTCTGCCTATTTATCAGCCGGATGGTATAAAACTAAAAAAAATGAAGCCCATAATTTTGGTTATGGAATCAACATCAATAATAATTACAATTATACAAAAGGATATGTAAATAATGCGTTTTACGATTCCCGACAAATTAATATATCACCACAAGTATTTTTTAGTTACGAGTATGGCGAAATTTTAAAAGTCTTTCCGTCGTATTCATTTGGGTATAATATCGCGAATTATGACAATTATGTGGTTAAAAATGCAAGTAATACCGTACATCGCTTTAAATTACAAACAACAACGTATTGGCCTAAAAATTTAATTTGGGGTAACGACTTTAATTATACTTACAATTCAAACTTATCGAGTTTTAAAGCAGATTTTTATATGTGGAACACCTCGTTAGCGTATTATTTTTTAGATAAAAGTTTGTTGGCTAAAGTTAAAGTTTACGATATTTTAAATCAAAATATAGGAAATAGCAGGACAGTTAGTGAAACTTATGTTGTGGATCAAGAAAACTTGGTTTTAAAACAATATGTTATGTTTTCGCTTACATATAAATTAGATAAGTTTGGAGGGAAATCAATGGATAAAGAAGTCAATAAAAATAATCCGAATAAAGGAAGAAGAAATAATAGATAAAAAAAGCTCTCTTATACAGTTTGTAAAAGAGAGCTTTTTAATTGATAATAACTAAATATTTAACTTTAACTTTTTTTCATTTAAAAAAAGCGACCTTGGGGAGGTCGCTTTTAATTACCATAAAATTATTACTATGAAAGAAAATGAAATTAATAAGGGGGGAAATTTGATAAACTTTTTTGAGTAAATCAATAAGGGGAAATATTTTTTATCATTTTCTACTACAAATATAATGTCTATTATTGAGCTAGCATTACGTTTTTTTGCTAAAACTGTTATGGTTTTAAATTAATTTAAATGATTTTGCCACTTCAATTAATTCTTTGTCACTTCCTTTATCACCAAGAATTTGATATTTAATCTTTTGTTTTCTCTTTTCAATAGCACTTTGTGATAAATTGATGTGATCTGTTAAATCTTTGTTTTTAACTTTGTTAGCTAGTAAAAGTAAAATTTGAGAATCTATTTCATCAAAATTTATGTTTCTGATAATCAATTTTTTTAAGCTCTCAATCATTGTTGTACTTCTATAAAACTTTCCGTTCATAATATCTTTAATAATAAGCGGAAATGATTCAAAATCAATATCGTTTTTAGAAATAATACCTTCGGGCTTAAACTTTAAATGCAAGTTTTGTACAATGATGGGTTCATTGTGCATCGTTAAAAATACAATTTTACATTTAGGAAAATGATTGAGAATTAAATTTGCAACATCAGTACCGTTTTTTATACTAGTATCTTCACTCGCAGGAATGTTGTAATCTACAATAGCAAGATCTAAAATATTGTTATCTAAAACCATTTTACTTATTTTTTGACTGACTTCGTCACCGTTTTGCGCACATATAAATTCTGTATCCTCAGGGAATTCTTGTTTTAATAAATTTTTATATGCATCTATTGTTAGTGGATGATCGTCTAAAAGAAAAAAATTTTTCATGATTATAAAAAACGTAATGAATTGTTAAAAAAACCGTAATTGTATTTCGAGAATCTGCTTTAAATTGCGTTATAATTAAAAACAACTTCTATTTGTGTTTGCAAATGAAGTTAAAATTAAATTTAAGACAAAGAATTATTAAAAATATAAATATTTTAAACTTCCTTTACATTATGAAAAAGTTATTATTAGCTACAGTTGTTTTATCCTTAAACTTTGTATCATGTTCAACTGACGATTTAGAATCAACAAATCAAACAACAAACGCTAAAGATGAACCAACTACACAAAATAATACTGTTGTTGAAAACCAACCAATAAAAGATAAAACAAGAGACTAAATAAAAAAACTATGCTAAATAAGCATAGTTTTTTTTATTTTTGAGAAAAAAATTGAAAAATATTTTTAAAATTTTTGTATTTGTTTTTATAATTTCTTGCACAAATAAGAATACAAACATAGAAATCAAATGGCAAGACCTAAAGTATAAATCATTATCTAATGATAAAAAACTTAAGTTTCTAGATTCTATTCGATATAATGAAAAATATGATACTAATCTGTATTTTCTTTTAGCCGAAGAGTATTTTAATTTAAACCAATATAAAAATTACAAAAGCGTATCTGAAATTGTTTTAAATGAATCTATTAAAAGTAAAGATAGTATAAACATTGGTCGCGCATATTATTATATCGGTGATTATTTTGAATTAACTCAAAAAGACTCTGCGTATTATTACTACAAGCAGGCTGAGAAAATATTTATCGCTATTAAAAATAATGATCGTCTTGCTAAGGCTTTATTTAACAAAGGTTATCTTTTATTTTATGACGGTGTTTATACCGAAAGTGAAATAGAACTGACCAAAGCACTGCACTATCTTAACGATTCTGATAATCATTTACTTTTATATCAATGTTTAAGTTTGCAAGGCGGTAATTTAGAAGCGCTCTCTCTTTACGATGAAGCTTTAGACTATTATAAAAAAGCTCAAAAAATTATTCCTAAATTAGATGTAATTGATGCTAAAAAATTTTACTACGTTGTTTTAAATACGGTTGATTTATCTAACGTTTATGCTGCTCAAGGTGCATACGATCAAACCCTGAAAGTGTTAAGTGAAATTGATTTAAATCGTCTTCGTGAATACAGACCAAGTGTTTATGCTACTGTTGTTTCTAATATTGCATATAGCAAATTAAATTTGTATGGCCCAACGAAAGAGGTTAAAAAGCTATTGCTAGAAGCTCATTATTATACCGAAAAGTACGGAAATGATAAGGATATTGTTTTTAAATACAAATATTTGGGCGAGTATTATATGATGTCTAATGATAAATTTAATGCGACTAAAAACTTTAAAATTGCTTTAGATGCTGCAATTACTACCGAGTATAACATTGAAATTGTAAATCTTCTAAAACTTTTATCTCAATCCGACGGAGATAATTTTGATAGTTATCATACCGAATATCTAGATCGTTATCAAAATTTAATCGACAAACAAATTAAAACCAAAAACAAATTTGCACGAATTGAATACGAAACCAGGAGGGTAGAGGACATCAATAGAACCTTAAACAACCGCCTTCAATACATTATTTATCTGGTGGTTATTCTAATATTAATTATTGCTATTTTCTCGCTTTCTAGAATTGTGAAGTTCAATAAATTAGCCTTATCTGCTGCTTTACAAAAAAATGAGGCAGAGCAAAACTTATTTGAATTGTTAAAGCAACAGCAAACCATGATTAATAAAGCGCAAGAAAAAGAAAAAAAACGTATAGCACTCGAGCTACACGATGGTGTAATGAATAAATTATATAGTACACGCTTAAATTTAGGTGTTTTAAATAAAAATATTGATACGGAATCTATTGACAGTCGTAAAAAATTAATTAAAGATTTACAAAACATTGAGGCCGAAATTCGATCGCTTTCGCATAATTTAAGTACAACCGATAACGATTCTAGTAACGATTACAAAAAGCTACTTACAACATTGGTTAACAATCAAAATTCGTTACAGCAAACGCTATTTCAAATCCAGATTAATGACGAAAAAAAGTTAACCGAGCTGGATACCATTTATAAGTTTAATATTTATCGCATCATTCAAGAATGTATTTTTAATATCCAAAAACATGCAAAAGCTGAAACTGCGGATATTTTATTACACATTTTTGAGCAAGAAATTAAACTAATTATTAAAGATGATGGTATTGGATATAATGTGGAGGATAAAAAAGAAGGCATCGGAATTACACTGCCCCCAAAAAGTTAGACACTTTTGGGGGCATTTTTTATGGCAAGA
>CANRKI010000171.1 GCA_947631175.1 uncultured Flavobacterium sp. | reverse complement strand
GCCTCAATGTCTCGACAGACTTCCTTTTAGGGCGCTCGGACGATCTCGGGATCCCCGTTGCCTCTTCCCCGCTTCTCTCCGATGAAGAGCGGTCCTTCCTCGATCTCTTCCGCCGACTTTCGCGCGGAGAGCGCGTGCAACTTCTCGCCTTCGCCGCCGGGCTCGTGGGAAAAGAACGCCCGGACACAACTTCACAAAAGTAAAATCACAAAGGAGATACAAATGAACGGTTTTTCAGGTATAACTCCGCCCCTCTCCGAGAGTTCAGGATCTGTGAGCCACTTTTGGGATTGGTGGCTGTTGGGGGTAATCCTCGGCTTTTTGGTTCTTTCTATTGCGACTTATTTCATCGTCTACGCTCTCTTAAAGCCTTCACTGAAAAGAGCCAAACGTCAAATTAAATGCAACCAATGTGGAAGCACACAACCCGGCTTTGTATCAGTGAAACGGAATATTTCCTTCGTTTAATGAATTCAAAGTTTTATTTTTTAAATCAGTAAAAACAGGTTTTTTATAACCACTCAAATTAAATGCAAGTCTATTTTCAGAATTTTTATTATCATCAATTATTTCGAATACAGCATTAGTGGTATTAAATATTAATCTAAAAAAAACATCATCTTCATAGGTTTTGGCTGCACTTAAATATGGGCTATAAGTATTAGTGCTGTTACTATCATAAATTTCATCTACATATTTAATGTTATAATAGGCCACGTTGTTTTTTTGTCCTAAGCAACCAAAAATGTTAAGCAGTAATAATAAGTATATTTTTTTCATAGTAAAATACCCGAGCAATTTTGCTCGGGATTTTTTATTTAGTTAAACCTTTAGGTTTTGGACTAGTTACTGTATTGTTGTTTTTAGAACCAGAAGAATATGTGTCGTCAAGACATTTGTTAAATAATTCTTTTGCGATTTTATCAGCAGTTTCAAGATCTAAATTCATTTGGCTTCCTGGATATTTACCTTGTAAAACAGCAAGATCAATTACATACTGGTCTGCACATGGTGTACTAGAAGCTGTAGCTAATTCTACACTTTCAACAACTTCATTAGCGGCATTCGCACTTACTGTAAACGCTACCATTGCGATAGCAGAAAATAACATTTTTTTCATTTTATAAAAATTTAGGTTAGTTAGGTTTATTCTTAAAGTCGTAACCTAAATTTACCGACTATCTTAATTTTTTCCGGAAATTTCAGATATCCAATAATAATAATAATACAAGTTGGTATTTTTTAGCTGTTTAGGTTAAAAATACCTGCTTTCAGGGATGTTTTTGGCTTTTGTTGTATGGTTATAATAAGGTTTTGGATTGCAAGTTTTAATATTTTCTAAATTTATATAATGGTCAATTTACTTTAAACCAATTCCTTCTTCTTTTAATTTTTCAAGCATAAAGTATTCATCAATTACATCACCATTGAAAATAATGTTATCTAGGTTGTAATCTACATTAAATTCCATTTTTTCAAGTTTGTAGATAAATGAATTTCTATCAACTGCATAAACAACCAAACCTGGTAAACCAATTAACCATTTTGGACCAAATGCGTAAGGTAATTCTGGACAGAACCAAGCTTCAATAAAAAGATATTCATTTGAACTAATGCTTTTTTTATATTTTCCAATTGCTTTTAAACAATTGTAACCTCCAATGTTTTTAGATTCTGAAGTGATTTCCCATTCAGGCAAGTTTTCTCTTTTTAAAACATATCTTTTGTCTAAATCAAAATAAGAAAGTACTTCATTTGTTTCGTTGTTTACAAACAATGGATTATATGATTCTGCAACAGCATCACTCATGTCCGGAGATTGTTTTTCTTCGTTATTGTATGAAGTATAATACGATTTGTTTTTTGAAAAATATAAATATAACGGATTACTTTCTGCTAAAGGATTAATATCAATAGCTATAAATTGTAATTCTTTTGGTGCTTCATCTGCAATTTTAAAAGTATATGTTGCTTTGTTTACTTGCGCATTTACTATAAAGACAATAAATAAATTGAAAATAAATATTATTTTTTTCATGTTTTTAGTTTTTAACCCTTCCAATTGATAAGGAAGGGTTTGTTTTTTTTATCTCGTAATGCTAATGGCTTTTTTATTTAAGTCATCTGTCGTGTTTTTTGTTCTTTGATCCATGCATCCTCTGTAGTAAGCATTTCTCATCAAAGCAATCATTTCAGCTGTTAGGTCAGAGTTTTTTGATAAATCACCAGCGTAATTATCCGCTCTTCCAGAGCATACTTTTATATCTCCTTCATGAATTGAATGATATGGTTGTGCTTGTACTGTATTTATAAATGATAAGAACGGTACAATTGTATATAATATTTTTTTCATTAATATTTGTTTTATCTCGTGATACTATGTTTTTGTTTCTCTTCCTTATGACAGTTTCTTTCGTCAATACATCCTTTGTAATAAGCCTGTTTCATAAGTTTTATCATCTCTGGGGTGTATGAGTTGTTTTCTAATCCAGTTGCAAAATCTATTGAGGCAACATCACAAATTACATGATCCATTTTATTCTGAGCACTCGCGCTTACTGTAAAAGCTATCATTACGATAGCAGATAATAACATTTTATTCATTTTATAAAATTTAGGTTAGGTAGGTTTATTGTTAAAGTCGTAACCTATAATTTGCCTACTATCTTAATTTGTTCCGGAAATTTCAGATAGTCAATAATAATAATGATAATAATACAAAACAATGTTTTTTAGTTAGTTAGATTAAAAATCACTGGTTTCAGGGATTTTTGTCCTTTTTGTTTTGAAATTGCTAAAAAACGGTGTTTCAATCTTTTTTATACGAGAATAAAAAAAAGCTATCATACTAACTAACTTTAATTTATATTTGCAAATTAGAGGTGTTCTGTAAAAACATCGCGTTAGGGATAATAGCGAAAAGCCCACAAAGAGGAGTTTACGACGAGTGAGGACTTGCAGCGGATAGCCCGACCTGAAAGGGAACGCAAATAAACTGATAATTTTGAAGATGAAAAAAATACGTAATTTTTGTATTATTGCGCATATTGACCACGGTAAAAGTACCTTGGCTGATAGACTTTTAGATGCTACGCAAACTGTAACTGCTCGTGAAGCGCAAGCACAGCTTTTAGATAGTATGGATTTAGAGCGTGAACGTGGAATTACCATTAAGTCACACGCTATCCAGATGGAATATAAATATAAAGGAGAAGAATATATTCTGAATCTGATTGATACTCCAGGTCACGTGGATTTTTCTTACGAGGTTTCGCGTTCTATCGCAGCTTGTGAGGGTGCTTTGTTAATCGTTGATGCGGCTCAAAGTATACAAGCGCAAACCATTTCGAACTTATATTTGGCTTTAGAAAATGACTTGGAAATTATTCCGGTTTTGAATAAAGTTGATTTGCCATCTGCTAATCCTGAAGAGGTGAGTGATGATATTGTAGATTTGTTGGGTTGTAAACATGAAGATATTATTCATGCTTCTGGTAAAACTGGGTTTGGAGTTGATAAAATTTTGGAAGCAATTATTGAACGAGTTCCTGCGCCAGAAGGAAATGCAGATGAACCTTTACAAGCTTTGATTTTTGACTCGGTTTATAATCCGTTTCGTGGAATTGAAGTAATTTTCCGTGTGTTGAACGGAGAGATAAAAAAGAATCAGAAAATTAAATTCATGGCTACGGGCAATGAATATTACGCTGATGAAATTGGAACTTTGAAATTAAATCAAGTGCCAAAACAAAAAATTTCTGCAGGTGACGTAGGTTATCTGATTTCTGGAATTAAAGAAGCTCGTGAAGTAAAAGTTGGTGATACAATTACCGATGCGGTTACTCCAACCACAAATATGATTTCTGGTTTCGAAGATGTGAAACCAATGGTTTTTGCTGGGATTTATCCAGTAGATACTGAAGATTATGAAGATTTACGTGCTTCAATGGAAAAACTTCAGTTAAATGATGCTTCTTTGGTATTTACTGCTGAAAGTTCTGCCGCTTTAGGATTTGGTTTCCGTTGTGGATTCTTAGGAATGTTACACATGGAAATTATTCAAGAGCGTTTAGAGCGTGAATTTAATATGACGGTTATTACAACGGTACCTAACGTTTCGTACTTCGCGTATACGAAGAAAGAGCCAGATACTGCACTTATTGTTAATAATCCATCAGATTTACCTGAGCCTTCGAAGTTAGATCGTGTTGAAGAACCTTTTATTAAAGCAACAATTATTACAAAGTCTGACTTTGTTGGGCAAGTAATGAGTTTATGTATTGAAAAACGAGGGCAAGTAACCAATCAAACGTATTTAACTGAAACGCGAGTAGAGTTGAATTTTGATATGCCATTAGCTGAAATTGTTTTTGATTTTTATGATCGTTTAAAAACAGTTTCAAAAGGGTATGCTTCGTTTGATTATCATCCAATTGGAATGCGTACTTCAAAATTAGTTCGATTAGATGTTTTATTGAATGCGCATAATGTTGATGCTTTATCTGCATTAATTCACGAAGATAATGCGTATTATATTGGTAAAAAAATGTGCGAAAAATTACGTGAATTAATCCCGCGTCAACAATTCGATATTCCAATTCAGGCAGCTATTGGAGCGAAAGTAATTGCTCGTGAAACTATTAAAGCATTGCGTAAAGATGTTACAGCAAAATGTTATGGTGGAGATATTTCTCGTAAACGTAAATTACTTGAAAAACAAAAAGCAGGTAAAAAGCGTATGCGTCAAGTAGGTAATGTTGAAATTCCTCAATCTGCATTTATGGCTGTGCTTAAGTTAAACGATTAATTATTCGTGATATATTTTAAAACCGTTCATTTTTTTGAGCGGTTTTTTTGTTTTAAATTCGGAAAGATGGTTTTTAAGAATCTCTTTTATTTAAGATTGGGTTGCTTTTCTGAGGTTTACAGAATAAAAAAAATCCTTAATCAAGATGATTAAGGATTTTTTTATAGAGCGGAAGACGAGGCTCGAACTCGCGACAACCAGCTTGGAAGGCTGGAGCTCTACCAACTGAGCTAC
>CANRKI010000170.1 GCA_947631175.1 uncultured Flavobacterium sp. | reverse complement strand
TTGTTAGATTTTGGAAGTTTTTAGCATAAAAAAATATAGCGGATAGCCCGACCCGAGCTATCCGCTTTTTGTGTTTTGGGGTTTCTCTCTTGCGAGGGGAACGCCCAAATTGTTTTTATTTGTATCTGTATTAATTTTGTTTTGTTCTTAATTCTACTTTATATTTGTTTTTATGCAAGTATCTGTAATTATTTTAAATTATAACGTTAGGTTCTTTTTAGAACAATGTTTGTTAAGTGTTGAAAAAGCTTTAGAGGGTATAGATGGCGAAATTATTGTGGTTGACAATGATTCGGCCGATGATAGTTGTGCTATGGTTTTGAGTAAATTCCCTAATGTTAAATTGATTGCTAATAATGAGAATTTGGGATTTCCGAAGGGGAATAATATCGGGGTGAAGCAGGCTAAAGGTGAGTTTATTTATATTTTGAATCCGGATACTGTGATTGCTGAGGATAGTATTTCTAAACTTTTAAATTTTAGTCTTTCTACTCCTAATATTGGAATTGTTGCTTGTAGAATGATTGACGGTAAAGGTAATTTTTTGCCTGAAAGTAAGCGTGGTGTTCCTACGCCTTGGGTTGCTTTTTCGAAAGTATTTGGTTTGTATAAGTTATTTCCTAATTGGAAGTTATTTAATCAATATTATTTAAGTGATTTACCTGATCATTTTACTGCAAAGGTTGAAATTTTAACGGGTGCTAATATGTTTATGTCCCGTAAACTTTATTTAAAGGTTGGCGGTTTTGATGAAGGATGTTTTATGTATTCTGATGACATAGATTTATCGTATACTGTTTTAAATTTAGGTTTAGATAATTATTTTTTTGCAGATACTACTATTATTCATTACAAGGGAGAGTCGACTGTTAAGGATCGTTTGTATATGAAACGATTTAGAGAGGCGATGCAATTTTTTTATAAAAAGCATTTTAGGCCCTCTCGTTTTTTTGATATCATGATGCGATTTGGAACTTTTGTTTTTGTTTTACTTAAACCTAAAGGTGAAAAACAAAAATATTTTGCAGACGAATACATTGTAATTAGTGAAAAAATATTTTTGCAACAAAAAATATCTAATTTTTTTAAAAAAAATACAATAACTATTACCAAAATAGACGAAAATAAATTATTTTCGCAATTAATATCTCCGAAGCGAAAAGTTGAAATTATTTTTGATAATGATTTTTTTGATTTCAAAACAATAATTTCTGCCATGCAGCAACACAGCAATAAATATGTGAGCTTTAAAATTAAGCCCAAATCATGTGATTATATTATTGGCAGTAATAGTAGCAATGATCGTGGTGAGGTAATCGAAATGAAATAAACAACAACATAATAATTACAACACAACCGTAAATTTAAATATGGCAAAGTTTGAATTAAAGTTACCAAAAATGGGTGAAAGTGTTGCTGAGGCAACAATTACCAATTGGTTAAAAAATGTAGGTGACACTGTAAGTACAGATGACACTGTTTTAGAAGTGGCAACGGATAAAGTGGATAGTGAGGTTCCGTCGGAAGTTGATGGCGTAATTACTGAAATTTTATTTAATATAAATGATGTAGTAAAAGTAGGACAGACTATAGCTATAATTGAGATTGAAGGTGATGGAACAACGCCTACAGCTACAACTGTAGCTGCTAGTGCGCCTGCTGTTACGAACGAGTCGGTTGTAAATGCTGTAGAGGAGACTACTGAATCAATTAATTTTGATGATTCAGAAAAGTTTTATTCTCCGTTAGTAAAAAGTATTGCTAAAGCTGAAAATATATCTTTAACTGAATTGGATACTATTTCTGGATCAGGTAAAGAAGGACGCGTAACTAAAGATGATATTTTAGCATATGTTAAAAATCGTGAGGTCACTCCAGTTAAAGTTTCTGAGCCAGTTAGTGTAACTTCAAACGTATCGCCTTCTGCAAAAGTAGTTCCTGTTTCTGTCAACGGAGCGGATGAAATTATTGAAATGGATCGTATGCGTAAACTTATTGCGCACCACATGGTTGAATCTTTACGTACTTCTGCACATGTTCAGTCGGTAATTGAAGTTGATGTAACTAATATTGTAAAATGGAGAGATAAAGTTAAAGGTCCTTTTGAGAAGAAAGAAGGTGAAAAACTTACTTTTACTCCTATTTTTATGGAGGCAGTTGCAAAAGCTTTACGTGATTTCCCAATGATGAACATTTCAGTAGATGGTGATTATATCATTAAAAAGCGAAATATTAATTTAGGTATGGCAGCAGCTTTACCATCAGGAAATTTAATTGTACCTGTAATTAAAAATGCGGATCAGTTAAATTTAGTAGGTATGGCTAAAGTTGTAAATGATTTAGCAGATAGAGCACGTAAAGGAAAATTAAAACCAGACGATACACAAGGCGGAACTTTTACAGTTACAAATATTGGTAGTTTTGGTTCTGTTTTTGGAACACCAATTATCAATCAGCCACAAGTTGGTATTTTAGCACTTGGAGCGATTAGAAAAGTTCCTGCGGTTATCGAAACTCCAGAGGGAGACTTTATTGGTATTCGTCAAAAAATGTTTTTAACACACTCGTACGACCATAGAGTTGTTGATGGAGCTTTAGGTGGGCAGTTTGTACAAAGAGTTGCTTATTATTTAGAAAATTTTGATGCAAAAAGAGAAATCTAATTGCATACATATATCTATATTTGAGACTGTTCTGTAAAGAGCAGTCTCATTTTTTATACTAAATTGATTATATTAGAATTTTAAATACTGATTTATGCATAAAGATCCACTTCATGGAATGAAACTACAAACTATTTTAGAAGAAATGGTTGAGTTTTTTGGAGGATTTGAATCCTTAGGGAAAGAGATTCCTATTAATTGTTTTTTAAAAGATCCGAGCGTAAAATCATCTTTAGTTTTTTTACGAAGAACGCCTTGGGCACGCGAAAAGGTTGAGAACCTTTATATAAAAATTTTCCCTCATTTAAAAAAAAATAAGCCGAACGTTTAATAACATTCGGCTTTATTATTTCTTATTTATTTCCAAGATATATTTGAAAACCAACAGCAATTCCTAATCCAGATTGTGAATCAACATTTGGAAAATTTGATTCTGAATAGTTATATCCTGCAGTAACTTCAAGAGCTATATTTCGGTTTAAAAAATGTGCATAACCAACATTTGCTCCAACTTTAAGAGCAGCATCAGAATTTGCTGCAGATGTGCCTGTTACTCCAATATCTCCTTGTCCAAAAAAGCGGCCACTACCTGAAGCAGCTGTTGGGAAATAGTATCTAACAAATGGTGAAAACTCATAGTTAAAAAAGTTATCAGCATCCTTAACAGTAACCCATCCTAAGCCTACTTTTAATCCCACTGCTAAGTTATCCTTTACAAAGTATCCAAGTTGTGGTGCTAAGTTGATATTGAACTGCTCTGATTCGAATGCATATCCTAATGATCCCACTGAAGCTCCAACAATCCAATTCCCTTTTTGTACGGGTTCAACTGCAATATTGTTCATTTCTTGTGCTTGTACAGCAGTTAATGAAAACATAGTTATTCCTAATAATACTTTTTTCATAAAATAGTTTTTTGATAAATTTTACATGTATATAAACTATTTTTGGGCAGATTTATTATGTTAAATTAAATAAACTATGTTTTTTGTGGTTTCTTTTTTGCAGCAGGGAATAAAATGTTGTTTAAGATAAGACGATAACCAGGTGAGTTTGGATGTAAATCTAATAAAGTAGGTGCATCGCCTACACGGTGTTGGTAATCTTCAGGATCGTGACCGCCATAAAACGTGAACATGCCTTTTCCTTTAGTACCATGAATGTATCTTGCCTCATCGTTTTGTGTGTTTTTTCCCATAACTAAAACATTTGCTTTTACTAACTCTGATTTATAAGCAGTTGTTTGTCCCATAAAACCTTTTATAAGTTGGGTATGATTTTGACATAGCATGGTTGGTATTGGATCCCATTTAGCCGAGTATTCCATTAAAGTGAAGTAATCAGTATCTGGTAAAATGCGACGTTGTTCGGTCATATCAATATCAGAAAATTCATATTTATTAGGATTTCTCTCTAAAATATAATCTTTAAAAGCAAACGTTTTTGAATAATCTATTTGTGCTTGATAATTTGGTGATGATGGATCACCATCAAACATTGGTTCGCATATATCAACATTATCAGCGGATAAAGCGATATCAAAACTATCTGTTGCAGAACACATTGCAAACATAAATCCTCCGCCTACAACAAAATCTCTAATTTTTTTTGCCACTGCTAATTTAGCATCCGAAACTTTTTCGTAGCCTAAGGTAGCAGCTAGTGCTTCGGCTTGTTTTTTTTGCTCAATGTACCAAGGAGCATTTCTGTAGGCACTAAAAAATTTTCCGTACTGTCCTGTAAAATCTTCATGGTGTAAGTGTAACCAATCGTAAAGTAATAAATCATCTTTTAACACCTCAGTGTCATAAACAGGAGTAAAGGGAATTTCAGCATAAGTTAAAACCAAAGTTACGGCATCATCCCATGGCATTTTTCCTGATGGTGTGTAAACGGCAATTTTAGGAGCTTTTTCTAACAAAACGACCTCCATGTTTTGTGATGGTGAGGCAATATCATTTATTATGTTTTGATGTTCAGCCTCAGAAAGTGTTATAAAACTTACTCCTCTAATTTGACATTCCTTTTTAATATGATTTGCATCGGGTAACAAAAAGCTACCACCTTGGTAATTTAATAGCCATTGTACTTTAATATCTTGTGACAAGGCCCAATACGTAATTCCATAGGCTTTTAAATGATTTTGTTGGTTATCATGATCCATTGGTATTAAAATGTAATTAGCTTGCACTAAAATTGTATTTAAAAACAAGAAGATAAAAAGTAAATTACGCATGAGATTTGAATTGATATACTCAAATATAACTATTAATAGCAAACTAATTATTTTTTGTGATTGATTTAGATAAAAAAAAGCTCGATTTTACACTGCCCCCAAAAAGTTAGACACTTTTGGGGGCATTTTTTATGGCAAGAAAAGTAAAATATGATGTAGCATA
>CANRKI010000169.1 GCA_947631175.1 uncultured Flavobacterium sp. | reverse complement strand
CATCAACAGTATCGACGTTATTCCCGATTACGAACTGAAACTAACATCGACAGGAAAACTTTCTAGAAAAAATATGGCCAAAACCAATTTCTACGAATTGTACCAAGATCATATTTGCAGTGTTGTACTTAGAATAAGCAGAGAAGTTTTTGCTTATCTGCCCGTAGATTTTGCTATCATCAATGCAAAATCTGAAATGGTAGATCCACAATCGGGGCATTTGGAAAACAAAGTCATATTATCTGTAAAAATTATGCCTGAAACAATTCAAAAATTAAACCTAGACATGATTGATCCTTCTGACAGCATGAGGAATTTTATTCATAATATGAATTTCAAAAAAACTTCTGGTTTTACTGCAGTTGAGAGAGTATCTTAAAAAAGACATCATATAAACTTCTAATTATATTTAGAAGCTTTATTAATTTTAGAAAAAACCGCAATTAATTAGATGTTTTTATCTTAAAACTTTATAATATTTAGTTTTTAATTTATATTTGATTATCAATAAAACACAAAAACAATGGATGAGAAAACACTACAAATAATAACTTCAAAATCACAAGCAGATAAAGCAATTAACTCACTAAAAGGTATATTACTAGGCATAAACCTTGACAAGGTTGTAAACAGTGACGAAATACACGAATTAAAGAACTGGGTTAAAAAACACCATGAACTTGTTCTACGAAACCCATTCAGAGAATTTATGCTGATTATAGATTCTATAGCTGAAGAGGATTTGGGTTTGACCGAAACAATTGAAGATTTATTCTGGCTTTGCCAAAAGTATGAAGGCGACAACTATTACTACAACGCCGTTACAACAGACCTGCAAACGCTTCAGGGACTTTGTCACGGTATATTAGCCGATGGAGAGATTACAGATAAAGAAATATTTGATTTAGACAAGTGGCTAGATGACAATGAGCACTTAAACACCTACTACCCTTACGATGAAATTCGCAGTTTGGTGCTATCCATCGTATCAGATGGAAAAATTACAGAAGACGAACGATTGGTATTAAAGGCATATTTTAGTCAGTTTGTAAACTTAGCCAACAACGATATTCAGCAAAAAATAAAAGATGACACAAAGGAAGTGAACATCTCAGGATTATGCACAAGCGAACCTATAGTTAATTTTGACGGAAAAACCTTTTGCATTACTGGAGTACTAAAAAATGAAACCAAAGAATCGTTAAACCAAAAAATAACAAATTTAGGAGGTCTAACAACAGATTCTGTAACAAAGAAGACAGATTATTTAATTGTTGCAGATAACGGAAACCCTGCCTGGGCGTTCTCTTGTTACGGCAGAAAAGTGGAGAAAGCGGTAAATATGCGTAAAGATGGACATGTGATTACGCTGATTCATGAATTTGACCTATACGATGCCATTGAAGATTTTGGCACAAATTAATTTGAACCTACAAAATTATGCTTGAATTTTTTGTTATTACTATTATCGTTGGCGCTGGGTTCTTCTTTCAAAAAAAATATACCCCAACAACTGTAAAATATAGTGGAACTGCCTATGTACTGTGGTTTTTCAGTATCTTTGGATTGTTAGGTTTCCATAGGCACTATTTGGGAAAATACGGTACCGGCTGTTTGTGGATGTTTACGTGCGGTTGCTTTGGTATAGGTGCATTAGTAGATCTTTTAACGTTAAGAAACCAAGTAAATAATCACAACAACACACTGAATAAAAATTCATTCCCTACTAACCAAAATCAAACTGCAAATAAACAGATCAAATTTCAAGCAACCACCTATAATCAAACAACAGGGCAGCAAATAAAAGTATTAACACCATCTAACGCTCATAAAGAAGAGCACCCAATAAAACAAAATTTTGCAGATGATACTATAAATAAAACAAAAACTGATTTACACAGTATTGAAGTTAATGCAGAAAGTAAAAAAAATTGTATCTCGGACAAATCTTACGCAATTAAATCACAACCACAGGAAAGAAAAATAGAACAAAAAAAGAAAGTAGTAATTTCAGAAGAACTTTCTTCTGAAATTGAAGTTTCTAAAATTTATGATACCGAAGCATCGATAGTTAAGGAATTCTATAAAGAAGTGGGTAAGATTTATTACCTAGTTTAGAGATTAAATTTAAAGTTGATGAAGCTTTAAATTATATTAATGTACGTTCGTCAAACAAAAATGTTTCCGGATTAAAAAAGGGGTATTTATTAACATTTTTTTTTGAAGACGGAAGCTTTATTGAAAAGAAATTTGAAGTTGGCAGAATACCGGATGGCAAGTTTGTACAGAATATTGTTTTGTTGACTGACGCCGAACTTGAGATATTAAGTAAAAATACACTAAGCAGTATTCAAACTTATAGTGCTTTAAGAACACCTTATGAATTTACAGAAATTAAAAATGAACAGTATGCAAATTCTACAGAAGGAAAGCAATTGTTTAAAATTATCTGCCAAAACTAATAGAGGTAAACCAAACCCTTAAAAAAACTACAACTAATCACTCGTTACTACAATCCTTTATAGAAGACAGAAAACAATCTTTTATTAACAGTACATTAAGCGATTATACTTCACCAGAAGTAGTTGAAAACGCATATAAAGAGATTGGATCAATTATTCAATCACTTACAGATTCAAAGCAGGTGGATACTACTGAAACAGTTTCTGAAATAACCAAAGATGATTCAGTAATTGATGCAAAAGATGAAATTGTAATCAAAAGTATTTCAACTGATGTAATCTCCTCAATCACAATTGAAAACACACATAAGGAAATCAGATCAGTTATTCAATCACTTACAGATTCAAAGCACATGGATACTATTGAACAAGTTTCTGAAATTCTAAAAGATGATTCCGTAATTGATGTAACAGATGAAACTTATATCATTAAGTCAGATAGCGATCTTATAAAATATGAGCCAGGTGTACCCTATTGGCAACATCAATATGTATATTCTTTCTCAGAGCTAAAAAAGGCTACACCTTCTCAAAAACAATTTTATTTTTATTTTAAAAATAGTTTTATTACGGGAAGATATTATGATTTAGAGGGTAATAGCAACTATTGCTTCATTCTTTTATTTAATCTGTTGGATGAGTATGACAACCACAAAAGTATAACCTTATTAGAGAAAAATCTTGACATTATAGGCACGTATTATCCAAAAACAAAATCATACGCAGAATCATTCTTACGAGCTAAAAAGAATGTGAACATAAATGACACTGAAACTTCTAGATTTACGGAAAAGGAAAGATACAGCTACCACAACAGTTTTATAGATTACGATACTTTTAACTGGAGAAATAAGTACAAAAAATCGCTTAATTTAAGTGAAGATGATATTACACTATTAAATAAGATATGGTATCCAAGCAATAACTTCACTAATATAGAATTCTGCTGTAATGAGGTTATAAAGCTTTACATTAAAACCATATCATTATTAAAAGAAAAGATTAAGACAGAAGGAACAACATTTGAAGAGGAACTGATAAATATAGCTGATATAATTGCTAGAAAACATTATCGATACAGAACTGGAAGTCAAAATTACAAATATTCTATAGATCCATCAGTAACTGAATTATACAATACTATTTTTAAATATTGCGAAAACTATGTACGAGATGCTTACGGTCATAAACGTAAATTAAATACGGCACTGAAATATAGCCATGATGAGATAAAAACAGCATTTGAAAATAAAATAGTTTTGAAATTAGATACTATTTTAGCAACACTAACAGCAAGTATTACACCACCAGATGAAGCAACCGAATTACAATTAAACACCCAAAACACCACTCGTTGGAAATCTATATTTGTAGAAATCACTACCAATTTCTCAGGAACAGCTGAAGAATTTATTGAAGAGATGGTTGTATTAGGTAATGCAAACAAAAAAAATCCTTCTGTAGAAAACATCTTTTTTGAAGCCTCTAAATTTATAGCAAAACAGAACAAGGAGGCAGCTCTTAAATTGTATGTTTACTATCTTTATTACGATTTAAAATCTACAACGTTTGATAATAAGCAGCTCACAAAAACAGTTCAGAAAAACCTTTTTGATACGAATGAGCAATTACAGAACTTTGAACAAATAATTAGTGAACTCATCAACGACAGAAATTTAGATAAAGCACTTAATGCTGTTACAAATGTTTATGCAAGAAAGCGCAAAAAAATTCAATTGGACAGAACAACAATTAAAGAAGTACAACAAT
Organism: uncultured Flavobacterium sp.; assembly: GCA_947631175.1. Lineage (GTDB taxonomy): Bacteria > Bacteroidota > Bacteroidia > Flavobacteriales > Flavobacteriaceae > Flavobacterium. Next base: position 833 of record CANRKI010000169.1, on the reverse strand, counting down.
TGCATTCAGGTACGGTTGAATTATTAAATGAATACCTAAGAGATGATTTTGAAGATGATAATAACACAATAAAAGCTGAAGAGATTAGCACAGAAGAAATAAAATTAGAAATAACATCAAAGACCAAAGAGACTGAACAATCTATTTATTTAACTGACCTATCATTTAACGCAACTCATATTGCTGTACTTGAATTATTCACTAAAAACAGTTTATCAATTTTACAAAGTGAGATGGAAGCGTTTGCAAAAGGAAATGGAATTTTTAAAAATCAAATAATAGATCATATTAATGAAATATGCTACGAAACACTTGATGATGTATTAATTGAAGAAGACGATGATTATTACACCATATTACCTGAATATTTTAACCAAATAAGAAACGATGACAAATAATATCAAACCGAAAGAAGCGACATCAATTATAAATTCCCTAATTGGAGGTGTAGTACCCAAAATTGGAGTTCAACATATTACTGTAGGCCGTTCTGAAGAAATAAATGCTTTAGTATCTGCCTTAGATGAGGTAAAAAATGGACATAGCATGGTTAAATTCTGGATTGGTGATTTTGGTTCAGGTAAATCTTTTATGTTACACTTACTAAATACAGTAGCCTTAAAGCAAAAATTTGTTGTAGCTAATGCAGATTTCACCCCAGACAATAGATTATATTCCAATGATGGAAAGGGAGTAGCTTTATATGCTGCCATTATGGATAATATAGCGATACAGACTAAACCAGAAGGCGGTGCCTTACCTACCCTTTTGGAAAAATGGATTGAAACAATTATTACAAAAACAGCAACAGAAAATAACATTCCGCTTTCTGA
>CANRKI010000168.1 GCA_947631175.1 uncultured Flavobacterium sp. | reverse complement strand
GTACAAAAATTCGGCCCTGAATTAGAGAAGCACCAAGGACTACTATTAAACGCCTCGGATATCATTATTGAAATTTACATGGCAGAGAGTGCTATATTACGTACAGAAAAATTAGCCAAAGAAAAAGAAGTTGTTGGTATTTATATTTCTGGACATCCGCTAGACGACTATAAATACGCTATAAAATATTTTTGCAATAATAAATTAGAAGAACTAAAAGATTTAGAAAGTCACATTGGACGCAATTTATCTTTTGGAGGTATCATTACAGATGTACAACACCGAACGGCAAAAAACGGAAAAGGTTGGGCTACTTTTATTGTTGAAGGTTACGACGAAAGTTACGAGTTCAGAATTTTTGATGAAGAATATTTAAAACTTCGTCACTTTTTAGTAATCAATCAATTCATTTATATACGAGTAGGTATTAAAGAAGGATGGGTAAACAGAACAACCGGTAAAAAATCAGATCCTAAAATTCAGTTTTTAAATATGATGTTACTTCAAGACGTGCTAACATCATTCTCTAAAAAACTAAACATTATGCTTTCTATCTTTGATTTTAATGAAGATAAAGTGATGGAGTTAAACGAAGTGTTTAGTATTCATCCTGGAAATACGCAAGTTAGTTTTGAAGTTTTAGAAATCGAAAAAATTAAAAAAGTTGTACAGACACAACTTGCAATAGATGACGTTTTAAATGAGGAAACTTTTGATACAGAAGAAGATCAGAATCAAATATTAGCTGAGGAGGTTGAAGAATATAAAATTGTTACCAAATTATCGATGGAAAGTCGTAAATTAAAAATTGATATTAACCCCGTTTTTCTAGCACAATTAGAACAACTAAATATCAAATTCAAAGTTTCGTAAATCAATATTATAAATTTGCTATAGTTAAAACTGATAGACTATGTAAAATAATATCCCGAAATTATTGTTATATTTGTAGAGCAAACTAATTTTAAAGTTAATAATTATGGCATTAGAAATAACAGATGCTACGTTTGAAGAACTAGTATTAAAATCTGATAAACCAGTAGTAGTAGATTTTTGGGCAACATGGTGTGGACCATGCCGAATGGTAGCCCCAATCATTGACGAATTAAGTACTAAATTTGAAGGCCGCGCAGTTGTTGGAAAAGTAGATGTTGATGCAAACCAAGATTTCCCATCTAGATTTGGAATCCGTAACATTCCTACAGTTTTAATTTTCAAAAACGGTGAAGTTATCGGACGTCAAGTAGGTGTTGCACCTGTTGATACTTACGTAAAAGCAATTGAAGCTGCTTTATAAGCATAAAAAAAGACTTTCTTTCGAAAGTCTTTTTTTATGCTTATATATTTTTAAGATTGATAACTTCTTGGTCTGTTAAAAATCTCCAGTTACCACGTGGTAAGTTCTTTTTAGTTAAACCTGCGAACATTACGCGATCCACTTTTAAAACGTTATATCCTAAATGTTCAAAAATGTTACGCACAACTTTTACGTTTGCTGTTTTCATTTTTAATCCAATTTCAGATTTAGGTTGATTCTCTACATAATCAATCTCATCAACATGAATCTTGTGATCATCAATATGAATACCGTTTTGAATACGCTCTAAATCTTCATATTTTAAATTCTTATCTAAAGAAACTTGATACACCTTTGGTGAACGTTGTTGTGGTAATGAAAACTTACGTAACATGTCCGAATCATTAGTGAATAATAACAAACCTGTTGTTGATTTGTCCATACGACCAATTGGCTGAATTTTTGCCTTTGTTGCCATACGTACTAAATCCATAACATTAGATGTTTGTCTGTCCGCATCACCAATAGTCGAAAATCCTTTTGGTTTATTCAATAAAATATATTCTTTTTTCTCTGGTGTGATTAAAGTTCCATCAAAAACCACAACATCAGTTACTTTAACTTTATATCCCATTTCTGTAATTACCGTACCGTTTACAGTTACGTTTCCAGATTGAATATAAATATCTGCATCACGTCTTGAGCAAACACCAGAATTTGAAATATATTTATTTAAACGAATATCTTCATCTAAACTTTTAACAATCTTTTGTTTTGGTTTCGTATCAAATTTAGGTTTTCCTTTAAAACCTCCTGGTTTATTAGTAGCGCTATTGCGAGTATTATCTTTTTTAAATTTAGAATCTCCTGAGGAGTTTGTTCGCTTATCATCTCCAAACTTTGGCTTATTTGGCTTAGATGAAGAGAATTTTCTTGAACTATTATTCCCTTTACCGTTATTCATCTTTCAACAATTTTTTACAAAGATACTATTATTTAAAATATCATAACTATTTTTTATTCCTTTTAAAAAAAATTAGATTCGTAAAAATGCCTTTCCATTTAATAAAACACTTGGATCTATTAATAAAATCGAGAAAATTCCTGCTAAAATTAAAATTTTGATTAAAAAGTGAATTTTTTTGTAACCAGAAGCGGCATCGGTTTGATACAATAAAAAATTAATACAAAATAGTATAAAAAGAGAAAAATATAAAAAAACATACATGTAACCAATATTGAAATGGTATAGTAAAAGTAATATTGGAAAAACAAGTAATACAGAAAGTGAATTTATTAATTGTTTAGCAAATTTTTCGCCATAAACCACCGGAATCGTTCGGTATCCATTAGTCAAATCTCCTTTAATTGAAGATAAATCTTTAATGATTTCACGAATCAAAAGCAATAAAATTACCAAAGTAGCATGAACAAAAATTACCTCATGAAAATTTTTAAAATACATCAAAATCCCAAAAAAAGGCAAAACAGCAACAATAGCCGCAAACAAATTACCAATAAAAGGGATTTTTTTTAGCTTATGTGAATAAAACCAAAGGCAAAAAATATAAGCCGAAAAAAATAAACCAGCATGCCACGAAACGATAAAAGCAAATAAAACACTTAAAAAGTTTAAACCAAAATAAACACGTAGCTTAAACTCTTGACTTACTTTACGGTCAAGCAATGTTTTATTGGGACGGTTTATTAAATCTTTTTCCGAATCGTAAAAATTATTAATAATATAACCACCAGCAATTGCCAAGGTCGACGAGAAAACAATTAAAAATAAATTTAAATCTAATAAAACATCTAAAGCACGTTTATCTGAAGCTAAAATATAAATCGACGCCAAATACTGAGCTATAACAATTACAAATATATTATAGCCTCTAACAACCGAGAACAAGCTAAAAAACTTTAGCAACAAATATCTAGATTTTTTATTTTGCATAAACAAATATAAAAAAAGTCCCAAAAATGGGACTTTAATTTACTATATTTTGTGATTAAAATTGATATACAACTTCTAACTTATAATCCTTTAATGACGCTTTTGCACGATCAATATCTTCAGTAAAACCTAAAATATAACCACCTCCGCCAGAACCACACAATTTTAAATAATAATCATTAGTATCAATACCTTTTTGCCAAACTCCATGGAACTTTTCTGGAATCATAGGTTTAAAATGACTCAAAGCAATTTTAGACAATTGCTTGGTATTATCATAAACAGATTTAAAATTACCTTTTAAAAATCCGTCTACAGCAGCATCAGTAAACTTAGAGAATTGGTCTTTCATCATTGTTCTAAAACCTTCATTCTTTAAATTTTCCATAAAAATATTTACAAGCGGAGCCGTTTCACCAATAATTCCTGAATCAATTAAAAAAACAGCACCTTTTCCTTCAGTTTTCTGAGTAGGAATCCCCGCTGGTTCAATATGATCCTTACTATTAATTAAAATAGGTAAACTCAAATAACTATTTAATGGATCTAATCCTGAACTTTTACCATGAAAAAAAGATTCCATTTCAGCAAAAATCTGCTTCAATTGCAATAACTTTTCACGAGTTAAATTTTCCAAAACCGTAATTTTGTTCACAGCATATTTATCGTAAATAGCAGCCACTAACGCACCACTACTTCCTACTCCATATCCTTGCGGAATAGACGAATCAAAATACATACCTGCATCCAAATCACGTTTTAAATCAATCAAATTAAAAGAAACCAAGTCAGGATTACTAACCTCAAGTTCTTCCAAATGTGCCAAAAACTTAATTAAACTCGCATTAGATTGCTTAGCATCAGCACTGTCAGTATCATCTATTTTTAAAGCACCATTATAAAAATTATAAGGAATAGACAAGCCTTTAGAATCCTTAATGATTCCGTATTCACCAAAAAGTAAAATTTTCGAATAAAATAATGGTCCCTTCATTTAAAAATATTTAATATAACAACGCAAAATTAAACAAAATTAATATACTAATAACAAAAAAACACATTAAAGTTTCGATCTATAAACACAATGCCTACACCCATTTCCACAACATTTTCCCTTATGCAAATGATAAAGCGGCGTAAACACATACAAACCATTTTCAATATAAAAATATTCGGGACGTAAAACCGAAGCGTTTCCAACAAATTCGTAAGCCAAACTATATTTAATCCAAGCGTCAAACTTCAATAAACACGAATTACACAAACAACCATGATTCGTTTTCATATACAAAAAATCAACCGTTTCCTGTAAAAGTTCAACCTTTTGGCAATCACAATTTAAAATATCATCGGCATTACAAACCAACAAATTCAAACAAAAAGAACACTTTTCTTCCAAAATAAATCCATTAAAAATAAAACCGCATAATAAACAAAAAATAAAATACATACAAATATAATTTGGGCGTTCCCCTCGCAAGAGAAAAACTCCTAAAACACAAAAAGCGGATAGCTCGGGTCGGGCTATTCGCTATATTTTTTTATGCTAAAAACTTCCAAAATCAAATAATTTACTTCTAAAAAGTACAAACTACCATTTAATAAAAACCAACCTTTTAAAGCATAAAAAAGATGCCGCTGCTATCCCTAACGCAAAAAAAGTATCTAACACAAATGATTCGTAATTCGTAATTCGTAAATCGTAATTCTTAATTCGTAATTTTTTAAAATAAAAAAAGTCCGAACCATTTCTGATTCGGACTTTTTAAAAGAAAGGCGGCGACACGAGATTCTATCGAACTGCGGCGCTCCTATAACAAAAAAATCCTGTCTTAATAAGACAGGATTTAATATAAGAAAGGCGGCGACATACTCTCCCACATAAATGCAGTACCATCTGCGCTAACAAGCTT
>CANRKI010000167.1 GCA_947631175.1 uncultured Flavobacterium sp. | reverse complement strand
ACTTGCAGGCGTGCGGTATAATTAACGATCATATAAAGGAATGCCACTGTTACAAACAACTGATTAACAGACAAGACATCAAATATATAAGCGAATCCGATTAAAATAATATAAATAATTATTTCAGATAAATAATCAGCTTTTTTAAATAAGACCTTGATATATAAAAAGAGAAGTAGCAGACCAGATAAATGCATTCACATTAGGTTGGAAGTTTGAACTACTGAATAAATCGAACGGAGATTTTTCAGATATAATAACTCTTTCACGCGAATAAGCTATTGATGTTTATACCGGTACCAATCTTCCTGATGATAAGAAAAATGCTTTTGTAAATGGAAACATTATAAAAATCTTAGGTATACTGATGTTGATTACGGATATAAAATGATAGGTAATGCAGTTCCTGTTGATTTGGCATTTATAATAGCTAACAGAATAAAAGAAACCTTAGTTTAAGAAAAAAGTGTTCGTCAAAAACTTTCAGCGAACACTTTTTATCTTAAATATTTATTAAATCTGCGTTTTTAAGTATAGTATGAAGTTTATTGGACATAATTTTATGGAGAAAATTTGGCAGTGTTACATTAACGAGCCTTCTCTGGTTAATTATACTTTGGATTACCATACAATCATTTTTATCGTTATTGACCAATTGATATGTAAGGTTATTTGTAATGGACAGCTTGCATATACTATAAAATTCTGATACTATCTTTTTAATTAAGGTGAATATTGAACATAAATTTATCACAATTGTAAAAATCGGTGTGTTCGCGTTTATTATAATAAACCAAACAAATACAAGCGTAAGTAGAATCCCATATAAAAGTAAAGTTTTTTTGATTAAGTTGTTATCAAAAACATATTTTGATCTTGACATTTTCGAATAGCTTTATCAATAGGTAAATCCGATGAAATATTATAATACCAGTCTTTCACGCCTTTTTTTTTGATACTCCGTTATTCTCAAATTGTTTTTTATAGCTTTTAGGATATCGATTAATTATATTAGCTATTATGCGTTAGATTTCTGACAAAGATAAGCCGTTGTATCTATCTTTTTCAGTAAATCCGAACAGTTTATAATCAAATAGCATTTTGAATGTAGCTCCTGTTTTTATAAATCGTTTATATAAATAATCAACAACAAGAGCAAGGATATTAAAAATTAGAGCAACTATTATTTTTTTCTCGCCTAAGAATGATGATACTGTAGGCAAACTCAATATAATCGTAGTTACAATACATATTGCCCATGAAGTGTAATTTAGGTATTCTGCAAAATTGTAATAGTGACGGGCACAGTATTGAATATCTAACATATCCTTTTCATTTTGTTTTTCTGAAATTTTATTAATAATTATTCACCCTTCCAAAGTTTTTTTAAATCAACTAATATTCTTTCTTTTATGTAAGGATCAAATGTTTTCATTAATTCGTTTTTATGACAATTTCTGATTCTTTTCATACTACCGCATGGACAAAGAATATGTCCTCTGTATTGTTTGAGTGTGGATGCATATTTTATAAAATCATATGCTTGATTAATATTTTGCAAATTAAATATATCCATATAATATTCTAAAATTCCTTGATTCCCATGAGAACGTTCACCGAAGGGATATTCACCTGTTCGATTATAGTATTCGTATGAAAAGAAATATGGAATTACAAAATCTTCAAACCAGATGAATAAATCAAATATATTGTTAGTACAGCACTTCATTAATATTTCAGTAGTTATACCTAAGCACAGTCCATTATTACAATATTTGTGCGGATATTTCTTACTTATGTGTCCACCTATTTCTGTAATAAACGGAACCTCATAATTTACCAAATCAATTTTAATATAATATTCCTCAACAAAATGATGAATGCGATTGTAAGAAGCATCCATGATGAATGTACCCTGTATGAATTTCGGAATATGATTGCAATCATATTCCGAAATGTGTAAATTAGAATACTTGAACAATAATTTATCGAAGTTGGTATATTCAATCATATTAATATCCCCACGGTTTTACAGGATTAATTGATAAAGGTTTTGTGTTTGTATAGTCTTTAAAAAGTAAACTGTTCCTTACATAGTTATTATCAAAGGCATTTTCCATTGCGGCAACAAATTTTGCATCACTTCCTGTTATTATAGTATTGAAATCATTAATAACAAATGATAACCACTTAAAAAACTCAGGGACCTTGTCCGGATTCTCGTTCCATGAATCAAGTAAATTATCGTTAGGATTTGCCGGATTCATTAGTACCCATTTTCCTTTTTCACGTGTAATTAAATTTTTTTGTGCATATTTTTGAGTAAAACGAATTTGTTCCATATTACTTAATTCAGAATATATTTTAAGCTCATTAGTGATAAAATCCAATAATTCAAATGGATTGTACTCTTTCGGAGCATTTTTAGCAATACTTGCAGCCAAAGTACAAATAACTGCTGATATTGGTCTTAATTCTTTACCGTTTTTTCTCCTGTTAAAATAAACATCACGATGACGTTTAAGAATTTGAATAACAATTTGCAATGATGAGCGTTCTAACATTTCCGGTATTTCTTCTACAGAATTAAACAAAGCTCTATTCTGTTCAAGAATTATCAATCGTCTATTGTTACGATCATAGTTTTTAAATGGTTCATTAATTTTATTGAACCACTCAATATATCCCTTAGGATTGCTTGTTGACCAACAATAAGTCTCATCAGTTTTTTTAGTAATAGCGATAGATGTATCTATTAATTCAGTGTGTGATGAACTTTTACTAACAAGAATATTTTTGATGTCAGAATCTTCATCGACTGCAGGTACTATATCTAGGCTGAATTCACAATTGTTTATGTCTGCATAATTTATTGTCTAGCATTTATCGTATTCTATTGCGTTTTTATAACGTTCACTTTTTGCAAATAAATCGCCTATAGAAGTTTTTACATTCTTAGCTGTTGTTTCTGATTTTTCAGTAAACAACTTACAAATAGTGTCTAAATCATAGCCACTTTTGTTAATCGGTTTTACAACTGTACCCAACGCAAAAGAACCTTGGGGATAAATATCACATTTTATACCGTGATCTTGAAGATACTTTGCCACAGATTTATACTTTTCTACTGCATTTATATACATTGATGGAGTAATATCAAGCGACTTTACCAATTTAAGAATATCAAAATGTCTTTTTTTTATATTTGTCATATGTTTCCTTTCTCAAAATTGTAATCAAAACTTACAAATGATTACAATTTTGTTTGTTGCATTTACAAGGATAACGTGATATCATTTAGTTGCTATTGTTAACCTGCACTTCTAAATTTGTGATTGGTTGCTTAATTTGGCATTGAACGACGATGCCCTTTTACAATTGTTCCATCAGCCTTTTATAGGGCTTGACTGGGACAATTTTTTATCCTGTTTACCAGTTTTGCTGCTCTTAGTTTTGGTCATGATTTACTATCTCCTTTCTATAGACAATATGCCTCCGGATGCATATTAGCACTCGATATCGTTAAGTGCTAAAGTAAGTATATACCATATATTATAAATTGTCAAGGGTTTAAAGTGAAAATTTCTCTTTAATTTGATATTATTTCGCTAAATATTACGAAATAAGCCTTTTAAACGTGATAAATTTTTAATATATCTTGATATTTTTTGTTGGTTTAGTTATAATAATTCGAGAGGTGATTTTATGTTGCTCCAATTTAGAGTCGGTAATTTTCTATCTTTTAATGAAATTCAAACCTTTAGCATGGAGGCGGGGAAAGTACGTAATTTCTCAGAAAGGCTATATAAAGATGGCAAATATAAACTTTTAAAATTTATGTCAATTTATGGAGCCAATGCTTCCGGTAAATCCAATCTAGTTTATGCATTTTCTTTTTTTAAAGATATTGTGTTTAGTGGTTTTGAAAGTGGTTCCTACCCGCACTATTGCAAATTAGTTGAAGAAAACAAAAATAAAGCAAGTTTTTTTGAAATTAAGATTGAAATAGATAAAAAAACTTTTGTTTATGGATTTGAAGTTATATTGAACAACAGTTCATTAAAAAAAGAGTGGTTATACGAAGAAACTAAAAGTGAACAAAAAAACTATGTATTTTCTAGAAATATACTTGATAAAAAATTCACTTTAGGTTCATATATAAAAACAAATACGTTAAAGGATCGCATAAATATTTATGCCGATGACATAAAAAGCGATGATTCAATTTTGTTTTTAAAATTAATGAATCAAAACAAAGATAATTTATATGCTACTCCTAGTAAGATCATAGTGTTTAAAGATGTATATAATTGGATACGTTTTAAATTAACAGTAACATTTCCCGAAAGACCTATAACAAATTACTCTTGGATGATTGACAGCAACAACCTTGATACAATTGCTGAAAAACTTAACCATTTTTCTACTGGTATTGAAAAAATTACTGTTTCTAATATTGCACCAGAAAAGGTCAATTCAACTTTACCAAAAGAGATAATTAAAGATATTCATAATATGCTTTCAGAACAAAAGCACAATAACAAAGAAGGAGAAAAATCTCATAAACCCACCATGTTAATTAGATCACCTGAAAACAATATGTTTATTGTTAGTCTAAACGATGAAGGTGTGTTTAAATACAAAACATTGGAATTTAAGCATAAGAACTCTAATGCAAAATTTTCACTAGAAGACGAATCAGATGGTACGGTTAGATTATTAGATATAATAGAAATCTTGCTTAACAATGATGATAAAAAAGTATATATTATTGATGAAATCAACCGTATGTTTCATCCGCTTCTAACAATTAAATTTGTAGAGGAATTTTTGGAATTAGCAAAAGAAAGAAAAATTCAATTGATTGTAACAACTCATGAATCTCAGCTTATGGATTTAAAGCTATTAAGAAAAGATGAAATTAATTTTATAAATAAAGATGAAAATGGTTTTTCTACTATAAAATCACTTGATGAATTCGATGACCGTTTTGATAAAAAAATAATATCTGAATACTTTCGAGGAAAATATGATGCCATACCCTTCCCGAAAGATTAATAAGTTATTTTTTTACTAAGGTGTCATCACCATTAGGCTCTAGTGAGGAGACTCGTAAGTGTTCAAGTCACTTCATTCGCACCAGGATAAGTTAGTAAAAAAGATTTTTAGCGAGAAAGCCCCGATTTTTCGGAGCTTTCTTGCGTTGTAGCTTTAGCGTAAAGCAACCACCAGTTCTACTGGTGGGAATAAAAAGCTTAAGCAAAAGGAT
>CANRKI010000166.1 GCA_947631175.1 uncultured Flavobacterium sp. | reverse complement strand
CTGTTGGGGCACCGTCTAATCCTAAAATAGAAATTGGAATTGACGGACCTGCTACTTTAACATTATTTCCACGTTCATCAAACATGGCTCTAACTTTACCATGGTTTTTACCAGCTAAAACATAGTCACCAATCTTTAAAGTACCTGCTTGTACTAAAATTGTCGTAACATATCCACGTCCTTTATCAAGTTGAGCTTCAATAACTGTTCCAACAGCAGATTTAGTAGGGTTTGCTTTTAAATCAAGCATCTCAGATTCAAGTAAAACTTTTTCAAGTAATTCTTTCATTCCAATCCCTTGTTTAGCAGACACATCTTGAGACTGATATTTACCTCCCCAATCTTCAACCAGGAAGTTCATAGCAGCTAATTTTTCTTTAATTTTTTCAGGATTTGCTGTTGGCTTATCAACTTTATTGATTGCAAAAATAATTGGTACACCAGCAGCTTGAGCGTGAGAAATAGCTTCCTTAGTTTGTGGCATGATATCATCGTCAGCAGCAACAACAATAATAACAATATCGGTTACTTGAGCACCACGCGCACGCATAGCTGTAAAGGCTTCGTGACCAGGTGTATCTAAAAATGTGATACGCTGTCCACTTGGTAATTTTACATTATATGCTCCAATATGCTGAGTAATTCCTCCAGATTCACCAGCAATTACGTTAGTTTTACGAATGTAGTCAAGTAAAGATGTTTTACCATGGTCAACGTGACCCATTACAGTAACAATTGGAGCTCTAGATACTAAATCCTCTTCTCTATCTTCAACTACTTCAATATTTTCTTCAATATCTGCAGTTGTAAATTCTACTTGATAACCAAACTCATCAGCAACTATAGTTAATGTTTCAGCGTCTAAACGTTGGTTCATTGTAACCATAATTCCTAACGACATACACGTACCAATCACTTTAGTAATAGGCACATCCATCATAGTAGCAACCTCACCAACAGTAACGAATTCAGTAACTTTTAATACTTTGTTACCTTCTTCTAAAGCGCGCATTTCATCATCTGATTTTTGACGATGTTGGTCACGTTTATCTCTACGATATTTAGAGGTTTTAGATTTATTACCTTTTCCTTGTAATCTCTCTAAAGTCTCTTTAATTTGGTTTTTAACTTCTTCATCCGTAGGCTCTACTTTAACAACTGGCGTTTTAGGGTTGTTCCCTTTTTTAAAGCGATTGTTGTTAGCATTACCACCAGCGTTGCGGTTATTATTGTTACCACCTGGTTTGTTATGCGCAGGACGATTGGTGTTATTTTGTCCACCAGTTGTTTTAGGAGCATTTGAATTTGCGTTAGCACTTCCTTGCTCTGGTGAAGTTTTTACAATACGTTTACGTTTGTTTTTGTTTTGTGAGTTTCCTTCACCACCTGGTTTATTACCTTGTCCTTTATTGTTTGATTTAGGATCTTCTTTCTTCTTTTTAGGTTTTTCAAATTGCGATAAATCAATTTTTTGTCCAGTAAATGAAGGTCCAGATAAAGTTTGATAATTGGTTGTGATTTTCGATTCCTCTGTAGGATTTGCTTCTATATTTGCTTGTTCTTCAGCATTCTTAGGAGCTTCCTGATTTTTTTCAGGTTGTTTCACTTGTATATTTTCTTGAGTATCTGTTTTCTCAGAATCATTACGAACAGCTTTTGGGGCAGTTTGCTTTTGTTCTGAAGTGCTATTAGTAACTTTTTTATCTTTTACAATCTCAACTTTAGAAGTAGTATCGTTAGAATTTGTAGCTGAATTATCTGGTTTATTTACAGCATCAAGATCGATTTTATCAACTAGCTTAGGCTTGATAACTTCAGCCTTAGCTTTAACAACTTCTTGTTGTTGACGACGTTTTTCTTCTTCTTCTTGTTTTTGCTTTTGTACTTCTAACTCTTTCTCTTTTTCTTTTTGAACACGTATTGCTTCTTTTTCTTTACGTTTTTCTTCACTAGCTTCAATAGAGGCTACTTTTTTGCCTTTATCAGCAGAGAATTGAGCAGATAAGAGTTTTTCTTCCTCCTTCGAAATTTTTGCATTAGGATTTGCGTCAATAGTTTGCCCTTTTGACTTTAAAAAATCCACAGCACGCTCTAGAGAAATATTTAATTCCTTTAAAACCTTATTAATTCTTATTACTCTTTCTTCAGACATAAATCTATATTTTCTTTTTAAATGTTTGTGTGGTAGTTAATTGTAATTTAAATGCGATGAGTAATCTAGGTTTTATCCTTCTAACTCTTTGCTTAAAATTTCAACTACTTCAACAACCGTTTCTTCTTCTAAATCAGTTCTACGAACTAACTCTTCGACTTTTAATTTTAACACATCACGTGCAGTTTCTAAACCAATTTTTAAAAACTCATCGATAACCCATTCTTCAATTTCGTCTTTAAACTCAACTAAAGCAACGTCATCTTCTTCAATAATATTAGCTCCTTCACGAATTACGTCAATATCATAACCTGTTAATAATCCAGCTAATTTAATATTTTGACCACCACGACCAATAGCTTTAGAAACCTCATCAATTTTTAAGAATACTTCTGCTTTTTTGGTTTCGTCATTAATTTCGATAGAAGAAACTACTGCTGGACCTAATGAGCGACGAATGAATTCTTTTGGATCTTCGCTGTAATTGATTACGTCAATGTTTTCATTGCGTAATTCGCGAACGATACCATGAATACGAGAACCTTTTACTCCAACACAAGCTCCTACTGCATCAATACGGCTATCAAAAGTTTCAACAGCTACTTTTGCTTTTTCACCTGGGATACGTACAACTTTTTTAATAAAAATGTGCTCGTCTGCGATTTCAGGAATTTCTTGTTCAAATAATCTTTCTAAAAACAAGTCAGAAACTCGAGACATGATTACTTGTGTTTTGTTTCCTTTCAACTCAACGCTATCGATGATTCCACGAACAACTTCTCCTTTTTTGAAATAATCAGTAGGGATTTGTTTTTCTTTTGGAAGAACGAATTCGTTTTTTTCTTGATCTTGTAAGATAATAACTTTTGGACGAACATGGTGAACTTCCGCTTGGTAAATAGTTCCTACTAAGTCATGGAACTTTTTAAACAAGTTATTATTATCTACCTCTTGAATTTTTGATATTAAATTTTGGCGTAATGCTAAAATAGCTCTACGACCAAGGCTCATTAATTTTACAGGTTCAGAAACATCTTCGTCAACTTCAAAATCAGGTTCAATTTTACGTGCTTCTGATAATGAAATTTCAGAATTTTCATCCTCAACCTCACCATCGTTAACTACCGTACGATTACGGTAAATTTCCATATCTCCTTTATCTAAGTTGATAATGATATCGAAATTCTCGTCAGAACCGTAGCGTTTTTTTAAGGCATTTCTAAAAACCTCTTCTAGTATAACCATAAAGGTTACATTATCTAATTTTTTTTCGATTCTTAATTCTTGAATCGAAGCAATTAAATCTTTATTCTCCATCCTGGAATATATTTTTTTTTAAAAAACTATTACAACTGTTGCGTCTTTGATTTCGCTAAATGGCAGGGTAACTGATTTTTCTACAGTATGTTTCCCTTTTCCTACTGGTTTAGGTTCTCTCTCTGTCCATGTAAAGGTAACAGAATCTTCTAAAACCTCAGCAATAGTAGCCTCAAACTTTTCACCATTTGTTTTTTTAATCTCAACATTACGGCCTAAATTTTTGCTATACTGTCTTGGTAAGTTAAACGGTGTTAATGCGCCAAAAGAAGCCACTTCTAGTTCAAAATCAAGCTCTTCACGATCTAAATTATGTTCAACCGATCTAGAGATATCTATACAGTCTTTAATATTTACGCCATTATCACCATCAATAATAACTAAAATTTTATTGCTATCGCTTATTGATAAACTTATTAAAAACAAGTCTTCACGCTCTTCTAAACCAGCAATTACTAATGAATTTACCTTCTCTTTAAATGTCATAACTTTATAAAAAGAGGGAAGCGCTGCTTCCCTCATTATTTAACTCTTAAATAAATAACAGTGCAAATATACAAATTTATTTTAATTATTGAAAATCAAACTAATATTGATTTTTTTTGTATATTAATAGTGTGTAATTATTTTTAATAAATCATATAAAACCAATCAGTTATGAAAAGAATACTTGTACCAACAGATTTTTCCGAGCAATCTAAATATGCGTTAAAAGCAGCAGCTAAAATTGCTAGTTTAAACAATTGCGAAATCTACATTTTACACATGTTAGACATTCCGGATTTACAATCATTTAGCGGTGTAAAAACCGATATTCCCGAAATAATTTTTTTCAAAAAAACGGCTGAAAGTAAATTAGATGAATTTGCCAGTCATGACTGTCTAAAAAACATTACAACCTACTCGCTTTTACGATTAATGAAAACCTTTGAAGGCGTTCAAGAAGTGAATCAGGAATTTGCTATCGATTTGGTAGTAATGGGATCGCACGGCGCGAGCGGCATGAAAGAATTTATGATAGGATCGAACACTGAAAAAGTTGTGCGAACATCCGAAGTTCCAGTGCTAGTAATTAAAGGACAGAATGAAAATTTAAAGTTTGAAAATTTCACTTTCGCATCGGATTTTGAAACAAAAAACAAACAGAATTTTTACAAAGCTGTGGAATTAACCAAATCATTCGGAGCGAATTTAAACCTACTTTACATCAACACACCGAGCAACTTTACATCGAACGAGCACATTGAGAATAAATTTACAGGTTTTGAGATTGACTATCCTAAAGTAAAACATCATATTTACAATGATTATACGATAGAAAAAGGAATTATAAATTTCAACAACAAAAACCACATTGACCTCACGATCATGAACACACACGGTCGAAAAGGAATTGCTCATTTTTTCAATGGAAGTATTAGTGAGGATTTGGTTAATCATTCCAATCGTCCAATCCTTACTTATAGATTATAATAAAAAAAGCCTCTTGAAAATTCAAGAGGCTTTTTGTTGGTCTACTAGGACTCGAACCTAGAACGACTGAACCAAAATCAGCTGTGTTACCATTACACCATAGACCAGTAACCAAATCGCTTATTATTTCACGATTACGGATGCAAATTTATACGTTTTTTCTGGTTTTACAAACGTTTCATAAACTTTTTTGAGTGTTTTTACGCACAAAAAACAAAACCAATTGAAGATAAGAATGTTACAATTAAAAAAACAGCAATAAAAAAAGCCTCCTGAAATTTACACTGCCCCCAAAAAGTTAGACACTTTTGGGGGCATTTTTTATGGCAAGAAAAGTAAAATATGATGTAGC
>CANRKI010000165.1 GCA_947631175.1 uncultured Flavobacterium sp. | reverse complement strand
GAAATGGTAACCTAATTATTTTTAATACAAAGATAACGTTTCTGCAGGTCGAAAAGCACAAAAAAACTCATTTATTTAAATTTAATCTAAATTGAAAAAAATAACAAAAGTATAAAATCCGATTTTTTATAAATAAAGATATGTCCTTTTTAGTTTTTATCTATATTTGACCCCACAAAACAAAACAAACATGAAAAACATCTACACAAAACTATTGGTATTTGCATTAATTTTAATCAGCAATACTTTAACTGCTCAAGAATTTAAAAAAGACGCTTTTGGAATAAGAGCCGGAGCTAACATGAGTAACCTACATACTTTAAATAACACTCCAGAACCTTTTGCGTACGATACGAATTATAAAACTGGTTTTTACGCAGGTATATTTGGTGAATTAAGCTTAACACAAAGTAGCGACTTCGCGATTCACATTGGAGTAGATTATTCTCAGGAAGGTTATAAAAAATCATTTATTACTGAAAACGGACAAGAAAATAAAGTTAACTACAACTTAAACATGATAAAAATTCCTGTTTTATTAAAATACTATATCTGTAATCAATTTAGCGTAATTTTAGGTCCTCAAGTTGGCTTCTTTGGAAAAGAAAAATGGAAATTTAAAAACGAATCCCTAAAAAACCCCTCAAATGTAACTTCAAGCGAACTTAAAGACTCTGACTTTAGCGTAGTTTCAGGTTTTTCATTCAATACAAAAAGTGGTTTATCCGTAGATTTTAGATACAATCACGGAATTAAATCAATTTATAAAAATACAGAAAACATAACTACAAGAAATTTCCAACTTGGTTTATCATACAAATTTTAAAAAGATCCACCTAAAGGCGGATTTTTTTTAAAAGTTTCTGGATATTTGCAATTCATATAAATGGGGTGCTCAAATTTGGGCTGAGATGATACCCAAGAACTTTGTTCTACACCTGATTCAGATAATGCTGACGTAGGGATTTTACACATCATCTCCTGTTCTTAAATAAAAAAATTGATGCAGGAAATTCTTTATCAAATTACTTTATTAGAGTGGTTGGGCGTAGGCTTTGGTACCACTCAAGTATTACTTTCTAGGGTAAACAATCCTTTAAATTACTTATTCGGAATTGGCAGTATTTTAATTACACTTTTTGTGATGTTTGAAAACAAGCTGTATGCCGAGTTTACGCTGAATTTATATTATTTAGTGATGAGTGTTTATGGTTGGTATTTTTGGATGTTTGGCAAACAAAAACACCAAAGTGTAATAAGCTATTCGTCAAAAAAAGATTATTGCATTAGTTCGTCTATTGTAATATTAACTTTCTGCATGTTTTATTTTGGACTGACTCGATTTACTGATTCTGATGTTCCTTTTTTAGATGCTATAATAAGTGCATTTGCTTGGGCAGGAATGTGGTTGATGGCAAAAAGAAAGATTGAAAACTGGATATTCTTAAACATCAGTAATGCAATTGCGATTCCGTTAATGATACACAAAGGATTATATTTATATGCGATTTTAAGTTTGATTTTATTTATCGTTGCAACTTCTGGATATTTTGTCTGGAAAAACATTATAAAAAGCAAAACTAATCATAGTTAATAAAATAATCAAAAACAAATCATTACAAAAATTAAAAAAAATCACTATTTTTATACAAAAACAGTGATAAAAAAATTAATTATAACACTTACACTTTATTGTATTAATAGTTATTCTCAGGAGTCATTAGTTATTGAAGGTTCAATAGTTGACATCAAAGAAAATTCAACTATTCTGATAAAAAAAAACAACATTATTCTAGACAGTACTTATTTAGAAAACTACAAATTTTCGCTCAATAGCACACTAGATATGGAACCGAGTGATGTAATCTTAGTCGTAAAAGATGACTATAAAACTTATGAAGCGCCATTGTTTCTCGGCAATGAAAAAGTTTCTATAACGTGTTCTTTTAATGACTTCCCTTTCAGTATTAAAACAAATGGTTCAAAATACGACAATGATCGATTTGAATATATGCAAAAAATTAAAGAATTGTATAAAAATGAAGATCAATTATTAGGCGAAATTAATAACTATAAATTAAATAACGCTTACAATGATAGCATCAATAACATTTACCATTCAAAAACAATTCCGAAAGGATTAATAATTAAACTTCACGAAAACTTTCAAAAAGAAATAACAGAATTTATTAAATCTAAAAACGACTCGTATTTTGCTTTAAAAATATTAAATCTAGCAAAAGAAAACTATTCAAAGAAAGAGTTAGAAAACATCTTAAATCAATTTAATAAAAAATTACAGTACAATTACGATTATACTTCTTTAAAAAATTTTATAAATAATTATGATATAGAAATAAACGATAGATTCATTGATTTTGAAGCATTAAATGCTGATGGTAACATTGTCAAATTCTCTAATTATTTCAAAAACGATTATATTTTACTCAATTTTTCAAGTATGTACTGTAGCTGGTGTGAAGATGCTAAACCTAGTTTACAAAAATTAAAAGATAAGCTTGGTAATAAAATACAAATCATCAATTTCTATATAGATGAGGAACCATTAGAAACAGTTAAATTCTTGAGTAATAAAAACCCAGCATGGGAAATACTTTGGGATCCTGAGAGAAAACTACCAACTGAATATAAGAATTACAAAATACAAGGCACCCCAACTTTTTACTTATTTAATAAACAAGGATTCTTAATAAAAAAGATTGAAAAAGAAACGTTAAACATAGACCAACAAATTGAAAATATCATAAATAACCAATAAAAAAATCCCCTTCATTTTTTGAAGGGGATTTTTTTATTATTTTAATTAGTATTAAGTAATTATTTAACCCAATATTGAACGATACGTCCTTCAAAATTCGTAGTTGAACCGTTAATAGGATTCAATCTATGAGGTCTCCAGTTGTTCCAACCAGCCGCACAATCTGATGTACCACCAAAATCATCCGTACTGTTAGCACATGTACCAATATGATGATTTAGCTGTCTCTCACTATTCATGTACAAACCAAATAAATCATTAATATCATATTTACGATACGTAAAGGTCTGTCCAGCTCCAGCTGTTCCAGTTGGATAAGTAAAGGTTACATTATTCGAAGCAGCTGTATTTGCAACATAACCTGGACCTCCATAAAAACCAGTAAAGAAACCTGCTTGACTGTACATACCAGGAGGGTTAACCGCAAATTGAGTTCCTCCAAAATTATAATACCACGATGGACTTGTAGTACCTGATTTACCCCAATCGACCCCAAAAAGCTTACCTTCTGTAGTATTATTAGTATAACTTCCTGCAAAGTTTCCTGTGGCTGGATTTCCTGATAGAGTAGTTACATTCCAGTAATTTTGTTTTGTCCATTCGTCGTTAATTGGTGCTACAGTAGAACTTTCTACTTGTTCTAAGGTTGCATTTGGATCTGTCGTATGTCCTTTCTCTTTTATCGTAAATCTAAAATACTTTGTACTACCTAAACTACTACCAACATTGTTAACTACAGCAGCAGGTAAAGAAAAGTTATATTCATTAAATTTTGCTGTTTGAGTTTGAACTACACCTCTTCCTGGCTGCGAACCAATAGATTCATTTTGACTTCTAAAATCAACTAGAATAAATTTCTCTGACATTGATTTTACCAACGTCCAACCTCCGTTGCTCATATCACAATAGGTTTTATATTTGTTACTTGAAGCATCCCTAACCCAATAGTAACCATCAACTGCTGAAGGATTCTCTGCTAAAATCTCAGAGCATCTGTTCGCTGGCATTGCAAAAGTTCCTGTTGCGCTCTTAACCAAAACATTAAAGGTACAATTTGTAGACGGAGAAGTTGGCACTACAAATGTATAGGTATTTGTACCAGTTGCAGATGGTGTACCAGAAGCAAATAAACGAATACTTGTTGTAGAACTTGTAATATTAACACCACCTGAAGAGAATTTAATTCCATTTACAGTAGCAGTTTCTATTAAAATTTGACCTGGAGTTGTTACAGCTGTAATTGGAATATCAACATAGTTACTTCCAGTAACTGCCATTAAAGCAAAATAATCACCTTTTACAGCAGCACTACCACAATCTACGGTAAACTGAGTACTAGCTCCCAATACAGGAATAATAGGCATTACACAATTAGGCACAACATCAACTCCATTAAATTTAATTCCAATAGTATTATCAACAGGTCCATTAACCGGTGCACCTTGTCCTTCTAAAACAACCGTTTGAGTCCCCGTTTCAGTAAAGACACCTGACGCTGAAAAAGAATAGCCGTTACCAGTTGTTATCAAAATTTGATACGTCCCTGGTTCAGATACATTTAAACTCAAAGTATATGTATTTGAATTATTTAAAGATGTTCCTTGAGTATATGTCCCTTGAGGACCAACTGGATCATCACAATTCAGGAGTGAGAATTGAGCCGGATCATAAGTTCCACACATACTTAACCATCTAGAAATATTTCCATCGTAATAATTCAGACAACTACTTGTAGTATTAAAAATCATTAAACCATTTGCTGGATTTTGAATTGCATTACGCTGCAAAGTAGTAAGCCTAGGAATAAGTACCCCTTTATCGTTTGATGTAATATCCAATTGTGCAGACTCACTAATCATATTTGCACCCAAACCTAAAGTTGCATTTTGATAAATATTTTCAGTGTTTCTAGAAGCAGGTAAGCCTGTGTCAGCAGACATCCAAGGCTCCGTATCTGTTAATTGCCACATATTAGTATGGAAATTATAAAAATAAATTCCGGGAGTAAATATATTTGAAGTAGTCATTCCACTTCCTGGCCCGTCAGTTACGTAAACCAAAACTCCATGTTGATCCTCACCATACTTAGAGGCATCAATATCTAACTGTTCAACCGTAATTTTCGGCAACAATAATCCATTTGGTAAAGTAGCATTTGGATTATTTTTTATTTCCATACTTGCATTAGGTGATTTTGTGTAAACACCAACTTGAGCTATCAAATTGTGACAAACAAATAATAGGGATAAGAATATATATTTTTTTATTTTCATAAAATATCTTTTTAGTTTTTTTTTATAAATTAATTTTTAACATATTAGATTCTAATTAACAAACAAAAAATACTATTCTGTCTTCCAGAACGACCATTCTGTGCCATTAAATAGACAAAGCATTTTAGACTCTGGGTCAAAAACCATAGTCCCAGCAGCCGGTTGATTAATATTTAAATGCGGACTAGTAACTTTAGGTAAAACCATAGCTTTATCATTAGCTTCTAAAACCAAAACCCCTTCTACTACAGAAGTTTTTGAACCAATGACAGTTTTTTTTTCTGTTTCTTGTAAGTTACTTTGTATGGATAAATTAACATTACCAGAATTAATTGAAAGATCCACCCA
>CANRKI010000164.1 GCA_947631175.1 uncultured Flavobacterium sp. | reverse complement strand
CTAATTCTGTAGGTCCAATTTGTCCGACCATAATATTATCAATAACTCCAACAATGGTATGGCCCAACATAGCTAGAATAATCGGATAAGCCAATCGAAAATTGTATCCAAATTCTCTAGTATAAACACTTAAATTCATTTTTAAAAATTTGCGCAAAGATAGTTACAATAATTCAGTAAACAGCGACAACAAAGTATTGGTATAAAAATTGTAAGATTAATTTATAAAAATTTAACATGAAAAACATTTGTATTACAGGTTTAACTATTTTATGCTTTATGACATTTGGCAATTTGCAAAGTTTTGCGCAAACAAAAAATGCACTACAAAAGAAAGAAACACCTAAAAAGCCATACTATCCAAAAGGTTTTCGTTTAGGTTTCGGATTAAGTAGCGGTTTGCCAACTGATAGTGATTATGAGGCTGCTCTTGGAGGAGATGTACGACTACAATATGACTTATCACGAAAAACTTCATTAACTGCAACAAGTGGTTATACACATTTTTTTCAAAAAGGTGCTGATATAGGTTTTATTCCTGCAAAATTAGGCTTTAAAGCATTTTGGGGTACCAAATTTTATGCTCAGGGTGAGGTTGGAGCAGCCTTTGGAGTAAATGGTGATATTAGTAATTCACCTATTTTGGCTCCTACTTTTGGATATGCAACTAAGTATTTTGACATTAGCCTCCGTTATGAAAATTATATTGAATACAAAACAGATCAGATAGGTATTCGATTAGCTTACGGATTTAGTCTAAAAAAATAAGTTTTTTTAATATAAATAAGTTACTTTTGTATTTATACTTACAAATATTTTGATATGAAAAAATGGAATGTATTGCTGATTTTTTTAGTTTTAGCTACTGCCTTATTTAGTTGTAAATCTTTTAAAGAGAAAGATGTTGTTACAACTCTAGAAAATACAAATTGGCAATTGATAAAAACTCAAAAAAAAGTATATTCAAAAACAGAGGAGCAACAAAACGTTATAATGCTTTCGTTTGCTAACGGAAATTTTAATACAAGTGATGGCTGCAATAGTATTGGAGGTGGTTTTACAACAGAAGGATCTGCAATTGAATTTGATAAAATAAGGGCTACAATGCGATACTGTGATCAAGAATTTATGGAAAAACACGGTTATTCAATCCCCTTTCATGAAGTTAAAAAGTTTGAAATCAAAAAAAACAAATTATATCTATTTGAAGATGACGGAAAGACTTTAGTTGATAAATATGAAAAAAAATAAAAAAAAGAAGTTAGTAAAATGCTAACTTCTTTTTTTGGCATTAGATTTGAATTAATCAATAAAAATTAATATTATGAAAAAAATCATTTATCTACTAGTTGCTATTATTACAACAGTAACTACTCAAGCACAAAATACTAATCAAGAACCTGTAATCATAGTTAATGGTCAAGGTAGTGTAAAGGTAAAACCAGATCAAGCAGTTTTATCAATTGGATCTGAAATTAAAGGAAAAGACGCAACCAATGTAAAAAAAGAAAACGATAAAGTTATTTCGAACATGATTGCTTTTTTAAAGAAAAATAAAATTTCAGAAAAGGATTATCAATCTCAAAATATCAGTTTATATAGACAATACGATTATGAAAATAAACAAGATTATTATTTAGCCAATCAAATATTAACCATTCAATTAAATGACCTTTCTAAATACGAAACTATTATGTTTGGTTTAATTGAAGCTGGAGCAAATACAATTCAAGGTGTAGAATTTAAATCTTCAAAAACTACAAGCTATGAATCTGAAGCGCGAACAAAAGCTGTAGAAAATGCACAAAATAAAGCTAGCGATTATGGAAAAGCTCTTAAACAACCAGTTGGTAAAGCTGTTTATTTATCTGAATATTCACAAGTTGTAAATCCACGTATTTATGCAATGGAAGCCAAAATGTTAAGTACAAGTGCAGATGCAGGTCAAACTGCGGCTGCAGGGGAAATTGAGATTTCAAGTAACATCACTGTTCATTATCAATTAGGAAAATAAATTACAAAAACGCCTTTTAATTTTTAAGAAGGCGTTTTTATTTTACATTTTATTAAAGATTCACTGTCATTTAATTTATTAACTTTGTAATCAATCAATAATAATTTAACTATGTCAAAAATAGCTGGAAAAAAAGCTTTAATTACTGGTGGTGGTCGAGGTTTAGGTAAAGCCACTGCAATTGCTTTTGCAAAAGAAGGAATTCATATTGCAATTACAGGACGAAATGAAGAGAAATTACAAGATACTGTAAATGAATTGAAGTCTTTTGGTGTAGATGCAATTTATGAAGTTTTTGATATTTCAAATCCTATCGAAGTAAAAACAGGAATAGCAAATATTGTTTCTAAATTCGAAACTATTGATATTTTAATAAACAATGCAGGTATCGCTGCTTTTGGTTCATTCCTAGATATGGAAACTGAAAAATGGGTAAGTATAATCAATACCAATGTTTTGGGGATGTATTATGTCACTAAAGAAGTTTTACCTTTAATGATTAATCAAAATGAAGGCGATATTTTTAATGTTTCATCAACTGCTGGTTTAGCTGGTAATCCTGGAACATCTGCATATTCGGCTTCTAAATTTGCTGTAATTGGAATGTCAGAATCTATCATGAAAGAAGTTCGTAAAAATAACATTCGTGTAACAACTTTGACTCCTAGTACGATTGCAAGTGATATGTCATTAGAATTAGGAATTACTGATGGAAATCCTGAACGTGTTTTACAACCTGAAGATTTTGCTGAATTGATTGTTGCAACATTAAAATTTCCAAGACGTGCTTTAATAAAATCAGCTTCAATTTGGAGTACAAATCCGTAATTAGAAACTATTGTAAATTAAAAATCCTTTTTACTTATAAGTTTGAAGGATTTTTTTTAGTTTTTAATTTATCAACTTTTTCTATTACATAAAAAGTTAATCCTCCTAAAAAATAAAATAAAACATCTAAAAAATCTGCAGTATATCTTGAGTGAAATTTAGGAAAAATCCACTCGAAAAGTAAACTATTATACACTACTAATAATAAAATAGTTGAAAATGAAAACTCAAAATTATGATGTACTTTATTTAATCGGATTAAACTTTGAATTAAAAATAATGCGATAGGTAAATATAAAAAATCGTTAACATAATGATTTATAAATTGAGGTAAAATAATTTGAAAATGTTGCATCAAATAAATAGATAAAGCCAAAACAAACATTAACAAATAAATTTTTTTCATGAACGATTAAATATCTAAAATTATCCTAACAAACTAACTACTACAAAAGCTAATAAAGTTGCAATTAAGTAAATCGCCATTCCTATAGAATAAAAAAACTTAAAAAAGCTTCGAATTAAAATATTAGGATGATTTAAAAATACGTTCAATTGCCTCTCGATTCCATATTCTTTTTGAGCTTCTCTTTTTTCTTCTGCTTTTTGCAAATATGCTTTTTGTTCTAACTGACGTTTTAAAACTATATTGATCAACTCACCGCATTTTACACAATAATCAACATTCAAATTATCTGTTTTACATTTTTGACAAATAATATGATTATCCATAGATTAATTTTTTGACTGGTGTTTTTAATAAGTTATAAAATTACAAAAAGCTTCCGAAATTCGGAAGCTTTTAAAGTATAATGATTGATTAGATGACTACAATTCTTCTAAAAACAATAAAATGGTTTCGTAGATGTAATTTAAATCTTCTGTTGAAGTACAATACGGCGGAACCAAATAAATAATGTTACCAAGCGGACGCATTAAAATACCTTTTTCTAAAAACTTTGGATAAAGCAATTGATGCATGTCACTGAAATACGAGGTTTCTTCAGACGTTTTCCACTCTAAAGCAAAAATAGTTCCTTGTTGTCGGACTGTTTTTATCTTAGGATGTTTTGAAATTTTGGACATAAAATCGGCATGTAAATTTACAATACGTTGAATGTTTTGTTGTGTTTCATCCATCAGCAGCAAATCTAAACTTGCCAAAGCCGCCGTACAAGCTAAAGGACTTGCCGTAAACGAATGTCCATGAAACAAAGCTTTTGTGCTATCTTCGGAATAAAACGCATCGTAAATTTGTTGTGAACAAGTGGTAACTCCCAACGGAAGCGTTCCACCGGTTAATCCTTTTGAAAAACACATGACATCCGCTTTTGTTTGCAAATGATTGGCAGCAAATAATTTTCCTGTTCTTCCAAATCCAACAAAAATTTCATCTTGAATTAATAAAATATCGTTTTGCTTAGCACAACTTAAAAGTTCATCTAAATCGGTTGCTTTATGCATTAACATTCCGCCTGCACCTTGCACCAACGGTTCGTAAATAAAACACAAAATTTCATCGGCATGTTGGGAAATAAACTTTTTAGTTTCAGCCAAATTATCTTGCGTTGGAGCATCGATAAATTCTACATCAAACAAAAGTTCGCCAAACGGATCTGTCCAAATGCCACGTCCGCTTACAGACATCGCTCCAAAGGTATCACCATGATAACCATTCTTAAAAGCCAATATTTTCTTTTTGTTCGATTGTAAATGATATCCGTATTGAATACACATTTTCAAAGCAACCTCAATAGCTGTTGATCCATTATCTGTATAAAAAACTTTTTTTTGATTATTTGGAAGTAAAGCCAATAAACTCTCCGAAAGTTCAATGGCTGGTTTATGTGTAAAACCGGCAAAAATAACGTGTTCTAACGTATTTAATTGCTCGCTCATTTTTTTGGCAATGTACGGATGCGCGTGCCCGTGCAAAGTAACCCACCACGAAGAAACAGCATCAATATAACGTTTTCCGTTAGCATCAAAAATGTAACTTCCTTCACCACGAACAATCGGAATAATATCCGTTGCTTGTTGCATTTGGGTGTACGGATGCCAATTTACTTCAAAATCGCGTTTTCTTAATTCATCTTGCATGAGCTGGTTTCTTTGTAATTAGGCATAGGTTTTAATCCTAAATTTTGCAACATTTGCATATCTTCAGACACACCCGGATTTGGCGTAACTAATAACGTTTCTCTTTCGCCTGTAAAAATAGAGCTTGCCCCTGCCATAAAACACCAAGCTTGCTCTACTTCGCTCATATCAATTCGGCCAGCACTTAAACGTACACGAGTTTTAGGCATGATGATTCGAGCCGTTGCAATCATACGTACCATTTCCCAAATATCTACTTTGTTATTGTTTTCTAACGGAGTTCCTTTCACAGTTGCTAAAGCATTAATAGGCACAGATTCAGGATGCTTTTCCATGGTTGCTAAGGTCAATAACATTGAAATTCGGTCGACAGTTGTTTCACCTAATCCAATAATTCCTCCCGAACAAACAGTAATTCCAGCTTTACGCACGTTGTTAATGGTGTTGATTCGGTTATCAAAACTTCTTGTAGAAATTATCTTATCGTAATATTCTTCCGAGGTATCTAA
>CANRKI010000163.1 GCA_947631175.1 uncultured Flavobacterium sp. | reverse complement strand
GTTGGGGTTTAACTAACGACGGGACAAACTTAATTATGTCTGACGGTTCTGAAAAAATTTATTTTGTTGATCCGGTAACCAAGAAAAAAGTGAAAGAAATTAAGGTGTACTCTCCTAAATCAAAAATTGAAACGATTAATGAAATGGAGTATGTTGATGGTAAAATTTATGCCAATTTATACACCTCGGACGCAATAGCTGTTATTGATCCTAACACCGGCGAAGTTGAGGCTGTTTTAGATTTAACTGCTTTAAAAACAATGGTTACACAACACCAAGATTTAGATGTTTTAAACGGTATTGCCTATAAAAAAAGTAGTAACACCTTTTTTGTAACTGGTAAAAACTGGGACAAAATGTTTGAAATAAAAATTACAGAATAATTTTTTAGAATAAATTAATAAAATTATTATCTGTTTTATTCATAAAACAAAACCTCATCTGTTACTAAGATGAGGTTTTTTTACACCTTGATATTTATATCACTGATAAACAATTTTAAAACGCTCCTATCCTACTTTAAATTGGGTGCATTTATATTGTTTTTTATAGATTGTTAATTTTGACTAAACGTTTTAAATATTTTTTGTAAGAATAATAATAAAAATACTATTTTCGCAAAAAATTAAATTAAACATTTTATGAAAAAGTTTATTGCTGCATTATTTTTGTTTGCTTCAGCAACAGGAGTAAATGCTCAAGATTTTAAACACTCTTTAGGGTTTAGATTCGCAAGTAGTGATTATGACTCTTATGGCGTAGCTTACAAATTTTTTGTAAGTAAACCAGGTGCTATTGAGGTTGATTTAGGATTTGGGACTCATAAAGAATCATATTACGGACATGGCCACAAGCACAAATGGAATAATGTTTCATTATCTGGAGCTTACCAACACCACTTTCCTATTGGAAATGTAAAAAACTTTAAATGGTTTGTAGGTGGTGGACTTGTTTTAGTTAACTCTGATTCAAACCACGGGCACCACGGACACGCTCACGATGATGAAGGATTTGGAGTAGGTATTTTCCCTAACGGAGGAGTTGAATATCGCTTAAAGAAAGCTCCTTTTGTTTTTTCAGCAGATTTAAGACCTACGTTTTATGTAGCTGAACCACACGATTATTTTAATGATTCGTATGTAAATGTTGGTGTTACGGCACGTTACGTTTTTTAATTTATAAAAGAGCTCGAGTTTTCTCGAGCTCTTTCTTTTTTAAATAAAACATCTTCAACATAAAACAAAATAAATTAAAAAAACCATAACATTTTTAATATAAAAATCGTAATTACATAACAAAAACTATTTATAATTTTGTTTTTATTAACCCAGTAAAAACAAATATTAATTATGAAAAAAATTTTGTTATGCTTGCTAGGGCTTTCACTTTTTTCTTGTTCAGAACAAGAAGACGAAAGCCAATCTGTTGCGGATAGTCATTTAGTAGCACACCGCAATTGTCCTTCGGAAGAATTATTAAAAGAAAAATTAAAATCGGATCCTGCTTGGCGTTCTCGTTTACAAGAAATGGAGAATCAAGTAAAAGAACTTGATTTATCTAATTACAAAATTGTAAACGGAAAAATCGTTATTCCGGTTGTTGTAAATGTTTTGTATCGTACAACTGCTGAGAACATTTCACAAACACAAATTCAAAGTCAAATTGATGTATTAAACAAAGATTTTAATGCATTAAATACAGATTTTGCAAACGTACCTTCTGTCTTTTCGAGCGTGAAAGCGAATATTGGAATTTCGTTCGAACTAAGTCAAATTATTCGAAAATCAACCACAAAAACTTCATGGGGAACTGCTGATGCCATGAAAAAAACTACAACCGGAGGTTTAGCTCCAACTACACCAACGACACACCTAAACATGTGGGTTTGTACAATTCGTGGTGGTATTTTAGGTTATGCGCAATTTCCGGGCGGTGCATCTAGCACAGATGGTGTTGTAATTGACTCTAAATATTTTGGTACAACTGGAACTGCAACTGCTCCTTTTAATTTAGGAAGAACCGCAACGCACGAAATTGGACACTGGTTAAACCTGCGTCATATTTGGGGAGATGCTACATGCGGAACGGATTATGTTGCTGATACACCAACACATAATGCTCCTAATTATAATTCTCCTGCTTATCCACACTACAGTACTTGCACAGGAACTCCAATAGAGATGACTATGAATTATATGGATTATGTAAACGATAATGCAATGTATATGTTCACTAACGGACAAAAAACACGTATGTTATCCTTGTTTAATTCGGGCGGAGCGCGTTATAGCTTTGCACAATAATCAACAAATATTAAAATTAAACCTCGCTCTTTAGTGAGGTTTTTTTTATATTTATGAATTAAAACAGCAAAATTATGATTCAAATAGAGACTTTAGATTTAAACTTTCAAGAAGAAAAACACTCCATAGGTGCTTTTATTATAAAAACATCCGAAGGGCCAATTTTAGTAGAATCTGGACCAATGTCGACCTTTGATACCTTGGTGAACGAAATTAAAAGAGTAGGATACCAACTAACGGATATAAAACACGTTTTTTTAACGCATATTCACTTTGATCATGCTGGAGCAGCATGGAAATTTGCGGAGCACGGAGCAAAAATATATGTTCATCCTATAGGCTTACCTCACTTAAATAGTCCTGAAAAACTATGGAGTTCGGCCAAACAAATTTACCAAGATAAGATGGAAGTTTTATGGGGTGATATGCAACCCATTTCATTAGATTTACTTATTACTGCGCAAGATCAAGATGTTTTTACATTTGGAGATACAACCGTAAAGGTACATTACACGCCTGGTCACGCGGTACACCACAATGCGTATCAGGTAAACGATGTTGTTTTTACTGGTGATGTAGCTGGTGTTCAGATTGATAAGGGTCCTGTTGTTCCTCCTTGCCCGCCACCAGATATAAACATTGAGCTTTGGAAAGAATCCATTCAAAAATTAAAAAATTTACAGCCCAAAAAACTATACTTAACACATTTTGATGTCAAAGATAACCCGCTACAAATATTAACAGATTTGGAAAACGTTTTGACGCAATGGGCAAATTTTATAAAACCTTATTACGATCAAAAAGCAACTACCGAGGAAATTGTTCCGCATTTTATGCAATTTACAACCGAGAACTTTAGGGCAGCAGGATTAAGCGAAGCCGATATTTTAACCTACGAGTTTGCCAATCCATCGTGGATGTCGGTAAATGGGTTACTTAGATATTGGAAGTTAAAAGAACAAGGCCGAATTTAAAGTCAATTATCATAAGCTACTCATTAAGTTAATTTTATAATAAAACATTTACCATTTTAGCCATAAAAAAGTATTTTTAAAACTTATTTTTAAAACAAATTACATGAAAAAAATTATAACACTCCTTTTTTTAAGTGTAAGTTTCTGCTTATTCGCTCAAATTAATTTTGAAAATTCACTAGCAAACACTTTTAAAAAAGCAAAACAACAAAACAAAGCTGTTTTTATAGAATATTATAATGAAACATGTTCGGTTTGTAAAAAAGTACAGCCTATTTTAGATAGTAAAAATGTTGGGAATCTTTACAATACTTTATTTATAAGTTATAAGATAAACACAAATCAAGAAATTAGTGAATCAGATCAAGACTTTTTAAAGAAACACAAACTTTTTTTTAAAGACGTTCCAAACTTTATCTATTTTGATGCGAACGAAAATTTTTTGCATTATACCCAAGGTAAAGCAGATGCTGATTACATAAATACTGCGGCAGGAGAAGCATTAAATCCTGCCAAACAAACCCGAACTTTAGCTAGCAGAATACAAAAGGGAGACACCAGTATTAAAAATTTATATGAATACTCATTTTTAGCACAATTAAATGAAGATGATGAGCTTGTCAATAAAATTGCAGATGCACTTTATAAAGAATTCAATAAAGAAAAATTAGGAAACAATGCTAGTTTTTATATTTTAAAAAACGCAGTTTTTACAACACAAAATGGCTTTTTTGATTATTTTGTTAGAAATCAGGATAAATTTTCAAGCATTGACTCGGGGCAGTTAAAAGGAAAAGAAATTGAGGTTTTAAAACATATTATTTCTCTTGATTTATCAAATGAAAAACTTAATTGGACAAATGAATCAATTGAAAATATGCGACAATATATTACAGCTACGCAATACAGTTCTATTCCGGAAGTTTTACTAATTGATAAACGCTTGACTTTTGATTCAAAAAACACTTTAAAACAGCTAAACGATTATTTAGATGAAGTAATTAATAATGCTTCATACAATATTGATGATAGCGCTTATATTTTAGCTCAAATTTATGAAAAAGATAAAAGTGCAAATACAAAAAAAGTAATAAAAAAGTTTGCTTTACAACTGAGCGAAAAAACAAAAAATAAAGAAACATTAAAAAAATTACATCAACTTACTAAGTGATGATTTATAAAAAGAAAGTCCCTAATTTTAATCATTTTAAAATTAGGGACTTTTATTTTACTATCACGTTTAATACACTTTTAAAATTCGATTTATAGGAATTACTACACCTTTTTTTAAAATTATTCTTTGATCTGTAATCCCCCAAATTGTTGTATCAACTACATAGCTTTTTTCATTATCAACAAAATAGATTTTAATTTTACCATGTTCAACATTTCCAAGTGTTAATGCGCGTTCTAAATCTGCCTGACGTTGTTTAATGTCATTTTTATCCGTTAACACATCATCTGTAGGAAAAATTAAAGAAACTATTTCTTCTTTAGTTATTGTATGAAATTCATCAATCATAAAATTATACAGTATTAGGGTTTATTAATTTATAACTAAATGTAATGAATTTTTAAATATGATATTATTTTTCACAAAAAAAAGTCTGCATAAAATGCAGACTTAGAAACCAAAAAACCAATCTTAAAATTACACATCTAAAAAATAGTATGTATAAGGAATTCAAGCTTAAACTTAAATTGTGATTTTAAGAATATTTTAAAACATTAGTATAAATCTAATGTTGTTTTTACTTTATACACAATAATAACCGTTGTATTTTGATGCAAATATAACCACGTTAAAAATAAAAAAAGCTGACAAATGTCAGCTTTTAATATTATAACGTAAAATGGGTTTATTGTACCGCTTTTAATACGTTTATGTTACCGTGTCCAAAATTTGCATTTCGAGTAGTTGGATAAGCAGAAGCTGCTTTCATTTTTGCTAATACTTGAGCCCTTGTATACGTTGGATATTTAGCCCAAACTAAAGCAGCAATACCAGCAGTTGTTGCTGTAGCTACAGACGAACCTCCTACATATTGAGCACCTCCATTATAATAACTTAATACTGGAACGTGAGCACCTGTAGTTGCTTTTTCCATAACTACTGTAAAATCAATTTTAGCACCTTTGTGACAAACATCACACTCATTATAACCATTATCCTTAATACCAGTTACCGCAACAACCTCAGGCATCCA
>CANRKI010000162.1 GCA_947631175.1 uncultured Flavobacterium sp. | reverse complement strand
GTCGGGGTGGCAGGATTCGAACCTGCGACCTCCTGCTCCCAAAGCAGGCGCGATAACCGGGCTACGCTACACCCCGAGGTGGTTATCTGTTTTTTTTAAAATGAAGTTATTAGTCGGGGTGGCAGGATTCGAACCTGCGACCTCCTGCTCCCAAAGCAGGCGCGATAACCGGGCTACGCTACACCCCGATAGCTTCATTATTACGAGTGCAAATATAAGACGAAAAACAACATCTACAAACGTATTGATGTCTTTTTTTTAAACTTTTTTTTAATCGATAGAAATTCAGATTGTTAATATTTGCAAAAAAGTTTCTTGTATAAATTTTTTATATGACGAGATCAATACAAAATATCAAAAAAGGATTTGAAATTCTGTGTTTAATACCTATTTTTGTTTTAAGAAAAAAAATAAATTAAGATGTCACAAAATATTGAAAATGTAAAATGCTTGATTATCGGATCAGGACCTGCAGGTTATACTGCTGCAATTTATGCTGCTCGTGCGAATATGAATCCGGTTTTATATCAAGGTTTACAACCAGGTGGGCAATTAACAACCACTAACGAAGTTGAAAATTTTCCTGGTTATCCTGATGGAATTACAGGTCCGGAAATGATGAATCAATTGCAAGCGCAAGCGAAGCGTTTTGGTACCGATGTACGCGACGGTTGGGCAACTAAAGTTGATTTATCTGGTGATGTGAAAAAAGTTTGGGTTAACGATACCATTGAAATTCATGCACAAACTGTTATTATTTCGACTGGAGCTACAGCAAAATATTTAGGAATTCCTTCAGAGCAACATTATTTACAAATGGGAGGTGGGGTTTCTGCTTGTGCTGTTTGTGATGGTTTTTTCTACAGAAATCAAGAAGTAATCATTGTTGGTGCAGGAGATTCTGCTTGTGAAGAAGCACATTATTTATCGCATTTATGTAAAAAAGTAACTATGTTGGTTCGTTCAGAAAAATTCCGTGCATCAAAAATTATGGAAGAGCGTGTTCGAAATACGGAAAATATTGAGATTTTAATGAGCACCGAAATCGATGAGGTTTTAGGTGATGGGCAATTGGTTTCTGGAGTTCGTGTTGTAAATCGTATTTCTGGTGACAAGATTGAAATCCCTGCAACAGGTGTATTTGTAGCCATTGGACATAAACCGAATACCGATATTTTTGTTGGTCAATTGAATATGGACGAAACCGGTTATTTGTTAACGGAAGGAAAGACTTCTAAAACCAATATTGCCGGAGTTTTTGCTTGTGGAGATGTTCAAGATAAAGATTATCGTCAAGCAATTACTGCTGCGGGTTCTGGTTGTATTGCTGCTTTAGACGCCGAGCGTTATTTAGCTGCTAAATCATCATAATATATCACAAAAGCGTTTGCACTCTTTTAGGTGCATGTTTCATTTTAAAAAACCTATTTTACTTTATTGTAGAATAGGTTTTTTATTTATGCAATGATTTTGGTTTTGTAGATTTCTAATTGTGATTGATGTTTAATAGTGCTAAAGATCGGCTGTGTTGTGTTTGGCTGTGCGTTATTCATGTTTTTGGCAGAATTTATTTCGTGCTACAATGCGATGTGTAGTTTGCTCTGTTGGACGAAAGCAGTTGTATAAAGAGTTTTTTTTTTAAGCTTATTACGAGGTTATATGTCTTAAAGGAATGAGGTGTAAGTTGCAATAATGAAACCGTATTGGGAGTGGTTTCGCATTTGGTTTCGGAAATAGATGGATACAAACCTCTCTTGATTTTGTGGTAGGATAGAGGTGGCAGACAAAACGTTGTTGTTTATGTGCATTGGTTTATGGTATTACAATGTAAAAGCGCTTACCAAGTTGAGGTTCAACCTGTATGTTTTAAAGGAGATGGTTGTACGATTGGGGTTTTCTAAAACAAAAACGGTTTGTTTTTTGATTGTACTTTTTAAATTGAAGTTGTGATTGTCTTTCTTTAAGCTTTAAAGCATTTTGTGTGCTGGTTGGTAGTGAAGCTATAAAATGTGTTTAACAGCAATGAAAAAAAAGCGATGGCTTTTAACTTGTTTTTAATCAAATAGTTTCGCTCTATTTGAATAGCTTACTCGGCAAAACTGTAAAATATAAGGTGGTTTTTACTTGTGATTAAATCAATTGCAAATCCTATGGAAAACAAAGAAATGATTTTTTTTACTATTTTAGGCGATCTGTCTCTTGAGTGGGTATAAAGCAGGCGCCCATACTTTTGTAAGCGTCTTTTGTATTGGCATGTTCTGTAGGAGAGTCAATCACTACGATGCTTATAAAAACTACTGCGTTTGGTTGGTCTGTTGGCTTGGGCAGTGCAAGTTTTATTTTGTCTGTAATTGTGCGTGTTTTGTTTTCTTCTAAGAAATAGATTAGGGGTGGCGTGGTGGTTATTACTTCTTGGGAATATAGGTTGCAAAACCCAACTCGACAAGCAAGGACTGATTTGGGATGCAGCTTAAGTAGGTATGCTATATGGTGTTGCTGAATTATTACTTCTTGTGTTGTACTGTTATAATAGGCGTGTAGTAGTTGTATTTTGTTGTTTTTGTTTAAGTTTTGATGATGAACGGTAGCAAAACGGTTGGGATCGTTTATAAAATCGGTTAAATTTTTGTTGTACTGCTGATCTATTATTTGTTTTAAAAAAGATTGTAGGATGTGATAAAAGTTTGGGTCTTTTTGGTGTTGTATATAGGGTGTAAGTGCTTTTCTTAGTTTAGAGGCGAAAGAAGATAATGCACCAAAACTCGTTCGGGTTGCTTTTACATTCGGATTGTTTTTAACGTTGTCGTGTGCAAAACCGCCTTTGTTTTCTTTTACAAAATTTTTGCCGTTGCGCTTATAAAAAACAAGTTTACCAATTTTGCCATTTATTTCAAAAAAGTTATCAGATTTTGCCATGATTTTGATATATTTACTTGAAAACAAATTACTTATTGTGTTTATATGAAGATAAGGTTTTTTTTTGAATTTTTTTTACGTTTGCAATCTTATTTGTTATACTTATTCTTTTAAATCTCATTTATCTTACATTTTCTATACCGTTTCAGTACCGTCTCTATACCGTCTTTATACCGTGTGTATGGTGTTTTTTTAGGTTTGTTGTAGGTGCTTTGTTCGTATATGCTTATGCTATTGTTTAGGGAAGGCTTCGTGTTGTAGGGCATAAACTGCTTTTTTGAGTTTTTATTCTGATTTGTAGATAGGCTTTTGTTTGGCAGTTCGTTTTAAATTTTCGTTTTCAGGAAAACTAGATATTTAAATCGTTAATATAAAACGGATGTTTATCTTTAAAACTTAGATCGCGTTTTGGAAAATACGTAGTAACATTACGTGTGGATGGTGAAGTTGTGAAACAACACATATTAATAAAAAAATAAATACATACATGAATAACAGTTGTCTGCGTTGGTTGTTTTTATATTAGCGCAGATTTTGTTATTTTAGTTTATAAAAAATAGTTTATGAAAACAAAAATATATATCTTTTTTTTAGTTTTTTTTACTAGTTTATGCATTGCACAGCCTTATACTTGGCGTTGGGCAAAAGCAGGCGGTGGAGAAAATCTTTCATTTGGGGATGATTTGAATCAGGTTTATTCTTATAGTCTATATTGTGAAGAAGTGGTTGATTTAAAAAGCGATAGCCAAAGTAATAGTTATGTATTGAGTCATATTACATACGGAAATATTAATTTTAATGGTATTCCCATTAACGCCTATCATTTTCCCAATAATACTAATGACCGCCCCAATGTATTATTGGTAAAAGTTGATTGTCAGGGAAATCATTTATGGCATAAAGTGTTTGGTGGTGGAGGTTCTGGTGATACAACTCGCGCATTAGGTGTAGATGCCAATGATAATGTATATACAAGCATACATGTCAGAAACCTAGGTATGCATGATTCGTTAAATGCCCCAGAGCATATTTATCGTGCTCCAGTGCATTTTGATACGGATTATACTATGGAGCCTTTACCTTATAGTTATAATTATGCAATTTATAATACGCCTACT
This sequence comes from uncultured Flavobacterium sp., assembly GCA_947631175.1. Taxonomy (GTDB): domain Bacteria; phylum Bacteroidota; class Bacteroidia; order Flavobacteriales; family Flavobacteriaceae; genus Flavobacterium. The sequence goes on along the minus strand of CANRKI010000162.1, from coordinate 1,492 downwards.
CCTGCTAATAAATCGTTAGCTTTAATTAAATACAATAGCCAGGGAGAATTTCAGTGGTTGCGTATGCCACAAAGCGATTCTTTAACTAATTTCATCCGTAGAGCGGCTGATTACGGTGTATCTGTTGAAGCAGATGGGACCGTGCATTGGCTGGTTGGTTTAGGTGTAGGTAATCATTTAAATGGAGCGCTTACGGTAAGTGATATGGGTAATGACGATGTTCGTTATTATATTTTAAAGTACAACAGTTTGGGGGATTTTTTAGGTTATGTAACCTTACCAATAACTCCACATATACAAGGAATAAACCCTAAACAAACTATTTTTAGATACGATGGTTTAACCCAACAGTACTATTTGGGTTACGGGTCACAATATTCTGAAAATATTTATATTGATAACGAATTAGTTCGTCCAAATTATGTAGCTTGTTTTAATCATTCAGGACAGCTTTTATGGAAGAAAGAATCGGTAGTTAGTAGTTCGTCTACCTTGGTAAATGATTTATTTATTGATAATGAATCTAATGTTTACGTTTCAGGTATTGGAACTAAAACCATTTTTAATTCACAAGGAATACCAGATGGTGAGTATGGAGGTTTTGGAGGGTATACATTTACCTCTATTGTGGGCAGAAAAGCATTTGTTATCAAATACGATGCACAAGGTAATTTACTTTGGGGTTCGAACGCAGGTTCGGATTCTGGAGATATTTTGACTCAAAGGATTTCAACAGATTATGCCAAAGGTATTTCAGTAAATGGTGATGAAGTGGCTGTAGGTTCTGGTTTTGTATCTATGAATTGGGGAAATCATTGGGTTAACGATCAGCCAGCATTTGCTGGAACTGATCCAGTATTGATACGTTTAAATAAGCATACAGGAGAGTGCATAGGAATTAATCAGATTCATAGTTATCCTGGCGCGAATGAATTTTTAACAGCAGTAGATACCGATCCAGAAGGCAATTATATAGTTGGAGGATTTATGAGAACGTCTTTATTTGCAAATTACACCTATGTAGATCCAGTTGTTGGACAGTTATATAAAGCCAACCCAGGAGGTGGAACTGATTTTTTTGTAGCAAAATTAGCTAAAAACGAATGTGGTTATGCATCTACAGATCAATGGGATGCTATTTCTGTTCAAGTTCATCCCAATCCAACAAGCGATTTTATTTATGTAGAATCATTAGAAGAAATAGAAAGTTATCAAATATTTAATTCTTTAGGTCAAGAAGTTGTCAAGGGTAAATTTACAACCAATCAAATTGATTTAACTGCTTTAGCATCATCTACCTATTTTATAAAAATAACTACCCAACAGGGTAAAGCTATTGCAGTTAAAATTATTAAAAAGTAAGTTTTACTATTTACAACATGTTAGGGGGGCAAATGTGGCAAAATGAATCTATAGAAAATCAAGAAGAATTCCATGTTGAAGTGAGTCGTTTTGTACCTGGAAAATACGTAGTAACATTACGTGTGGATGG
>CANRKI010000161.1 GCA_947631175.1 uncultured Flavobacterium sp. | reverse complement strand
AGTTAGAACAAAGTTTAATCCAAAAAAAATAGAGCTATGAGTACACAAAACACAAATAGCTCTAATATTCTTGTAGCAGAGAATATGAGCAAATATAACCAATTTGCTAAACAAAAAGCACTCTTTTACAACGTTTTATTAAGAAAGGAGGTGAAAAATGGAAACTAATTTACCAACTATCACTACAAAACAATTCTTAATACAAGAACTTTCACAAGAAGCGAAGGCGTTTGCTAATTCAGTTGCATTACCACATCAACAACTTTTAGAAACATTTTTTGAATATGTTGAAGAAGTTGATTTTATAGCTGAGGTTTATCCTGTAGTAAACGAATTAAAACAAAAAATTGCTGATTTAGGTGCAAATACTCTTGAAACTGATAAAATACGTGAAGAACTTGCAAAGTATAAGCTAAATCTTAAAGAAATACTTGTATTAGCAGTTGAACATATTTTAAAGTTAGCCAAAAAAAATAATTGGGGGCTTTGTAAAAACAATAATGCAATTTATTTGTACAATGGCGAATTTTGGCAAGAGTTTGAGCCTGATAAACTAAAGAAGTTCTTAGGAGAATCTTCTATAAAAATGGGTATTCAAGACTTAACAGCCAAGCATTATCACTTTAGAGAGGAACTTTTTAAACAGTTTTTATCTGCTGCTTATTTACCAACGCCCCAACAAGATAACGAGAAAGTTTTAATTAACTTAAAGAATGGTACTTATAAAATTGAAGCTAACACCGATAAATTAGTTTTGCAGAATTTCGATCCAAACGATTTTTTAACATATCAATTACCGTTTAAGTATGACGAAAATGCAAAAGCACCAATTTTTGAAAGATATTTAAACAGGGTTTTACCTGATACTAGTAGTCAAATGGTATTAGCTGAGTACTTAGGTTTTGTCTTTATTAAACAAGGAAATACCGCTTTAAAGTTGGAAAAAGCACTAATCTTATACGGAAGTGGTGCAAATGGAAAAAGTGTTTTCTTTGAAGTCGTAAACGCATTGTTAGGAAAAGAAAATACTTGTAATTACAGTTTACAAAACTTAACAGATGATAAAGGCTATCAAAGGGCTAAAATTGGTAACGTATTAGTAAACTATACAAGTGAGATAAACGCAAAATTAGAAACTTCTGTTTTTAAGCAGTTGGTTTCAGGCGAACCTGTAGAAGCACGCTTACCATACGGACAGCCTTTTATAATGACGCAATACGCTAAACTGATATTTAACTGTAACGAGTTGCCAACAGATGTTGAGCAAACAAATGCTTTCTTTAGACGTTTTTTAATTGTTCCTTTTACGGAAACAATACCACCCGAAGAACAAGACAGAAATTTGCACACTAAAATAATTAAAAGTGAATTATCAGGTGTTTTAAATTGGGTTTTAGCTGGTTTAAAAAGATTATTAGTACAAAGAAATTTTACACATTGTGAAGCTTCTGAAATAGCGTTAAAGAAGTACAAAACAGAAAGCGACAGCGTTTTAATGTTTTTAAGTGAAAGTAATTACAAACAAGATGTTGAAAGAACTACACTTTTAAAAGTGATTTATTATGATTACAAAAACTTTTGTATTGAAAGCGGTTTTAAATATTGTTCTTTAAAAACATTTAGGCAGCGTTTAGAAGCTAATAATTACAATATAAAGCGAACTAGTCAGGGAATGGAAGTTAATTTATTTTCTACTGAACGATTTTAATTAGTTTTTAAACCTACATTTTTTACATTTTCTACATAACAAGCTGAATCAATTTATAAAGCCAAAATGTAGAAAGTGTAAATTATGTAACTGCAAACAAACCTTTTTTATGAATACAAATTATAAATATACTTTAGAACCATACAAAGGAAGGCAATCACGTTACACTTGTCCTAATTGTGAGAAGAGAAATACTTTTGCTCGTTATATTGATATTGATACAAACAATTATATTGCTGATTCTGTAGGTAAATGCAACAGAGAAGATAAATGCGGTTATCATTTTAAACCTAAAGAATACTTTATAAATAATGGCTTAACAAATATTAGTTACATAAGTTACAAACCTCAGCCAATTGTAAACAATAAACCTGATTATATTGATTTAGATACATTTGAAACGTCTTTATTAAATTATCAACAAAACAAATTGTTCATTTATCTAAACAGTTTGTATGGATTTCAGAAAGCTTTTGATGTAATACAAAAGTATTATGTAGGTACTTCTAATTTGTGGAATGGTGGAGCAACAATATTTTGGCAGATTGATGAAAATTTTAAAATACGAACAGGTAAAATTATGTTATATGATGAGGTAAAAGGTAAGAGAATAAAAGAGCCTTACAATCACTTTAGTTGGATACATACAAAAATAAATAAGCCTGATTTTAATTTAAAACAAAGCCTTTTTGGTTTACATCTTATAAATCATAATATCAAGCCAATTGCAATAGTTGAAAGCGAAAAAACAGCTTTAATATGTAGTATAATTAACACTGATTTTATTTGGCTAGCAACAGGAGGAAAACACAATTTAAGAGTTGAACTTTTTAAACCATTGAAAGGAAGAAACGTTACTTTATTTCCTGATTTAGGAGGTTTTGAAGAATGGGAAGCAAAAGCCGAACAGTTATCTGAAATATGCAGTATTAAAGTATCTAATATACTTGAAAATATTGCAACAGAAACAGAATTTAAAGAAGGCTTTGATTTAGCCGATTATTTAACAAGAAAAAACTAAGTTCCTTAAAGATTTAGGTTTCACAAAAATAGAATAATATGCCAAAAAACTATACATTTCCAACGCTGTACGATGAGGTTTTACAGTTAAATATTACAAAGCTCAAAGAATGGAATTATCTTAATTCTAATCAAATTTTAAGCGGTACAATAACTTGGAGTAGAAACGAAAATAAAAGAGGAAGCATTTCTATTACAGTTAATACTAAGAGCAAACAGCCTTATATCGAATTAGATTATAATTATAAAGACAAACCGCAGAACTATAAAGTTAATTTAATTTGCATTCCTTCTAATTTAGGTAAAGGCTATGTTTGGTATTTCCTTTGTGCGAAAACAAATAAACGATGTAGAAAATTATATTCTGTAAACGGAATGTTTTACCATCGTGAAGCATTTAAAGGCTGTATGTACGAAAGTCAAACTTATAGTAAGAAAAACAGAGATTCAAACAAATTGTTTCTTGAATACCATAAAGCAGAAAAAATTCAAACTGAACTGTATGAAAAGAATTTTAAAAAATATTATGCAGGTAAAAAAACAAGGAGATATTTACGGATATTAGAAGCTATTCAATATACTGAAAGAATTACTTTTGAGGAAATTGAAAGGCTATATTTAAACTAATAAATTAGCATTTTAGGTAAAAAATGGTATCTTTAAAAAGTACTTATTTAGCCATAATAATAGTATCTTTCAATAATTAATCTATAAACTCCTGAAGTAAATTCTTTAGGAGTTTTTTATTTGAAGATAAATATAGTTTTATTATTACATCTTTATTTTCTGTTTTTATATTGTTTATATTTGCATAATTAATATCGAAAAAAAATAAAGCGTTACGCTATTTTTCTACCTTGCGGAATCTGGTAAATTCAAATTAGGAGTAGAATGAATAAGCAGAACGCTCACGTTATGGCGTGGGCTTCTCTATTTATTACCTATAGGCTTACCAGAGCCCCGCAAGAATAGATAGATGTATGTCTCACGCTTTTTTATATTTATATAACTTCATTTTGGGGCTGAATGAAATAAAACCAAATTTCATTATGAAAAAACTACTACTATTTATTAGCTTTATGGCTATTACCTCTGTAAATGCACAAAAAGCAGATTATAAAGCATTTCCTAAAGAATTAAGAGCAGAAAGCAATATTTTTGAAGTATCAGGAAAAAACGCCACAGAACTATACTTGCTAACAAGAAGTTGGATAGTATCTGAATATAATAAACCAAAAAATGTTATTATGTATACTTCAGAAAATCAAAGTATTATTATAAAACATCATTTTGATATTTTTAATCACAAAATAAATCAAAACAGACTGAAAATAAAATACAATATGCAAATTGATTTTAAAGATGAAAAAGTTAAAGTTACATTCACTAATATTGAAAATACATCTTCTACAACTTACACTAATTTTTTTGATAAAGAAGGAAATCGTAAAAATTACACAGAAAAAGCAATTATTCTTTTGGAAGACTTTGTCAATAAGTTTGTAGAAGATTATATTTCTTATTTACAAAAAAATGTAGGTTGGTAAACATAAATAATTAATAAAATGAAAAAACTATTACTACTTTTTAGCCTAATGGCTATTACTACTATTAATGCACAAAAAGCTGATTATAAAGCAATACCTTCCGAATTGGTAGCTGAAAATAATATTTTTGAGGTATCAGGTAAAAACGCATCTGAATTGTACCAATTAACTAAAAGTTGGATAGCTAGAGAATATAGCAACCCACAAAGAGTAATGAAGCTAGATGATGAAAATAAATCTATTAAAATAAATTATCATTTTGATATTACATCTCCTAGCAAAGTTAAAGTAAAGTACAATTTGCTATTTGATTTTAAAGATGATAAAGTACGAGTTACATTTACTGATATTGGGGACACTTATGGCACAAAGTACAGTAAATTCTTTGATGAATACGGAAGTCCTAAAAAGTCAAAATCTATACAAAAATCAATAAGTACTTTAGAAAACTATGTTTCTAATTTTATAGATGATTATATTGCTTACCTGAAAAAAGGAGAAGATTGGTAAAATAATTTTAATGTATTGAATTTACTAAATATAATATAGAATGAAAAAAATATTACTATTTGTTGTTTTGTTAAACACCTTTACGGTATTTTCTCAAAAATTTGAATTAACCCCAAACGGTTTTGTTGATAGCGAAGACCATACTAAAAACTATTTAGTGTTAGAATTTCCGAATAAAACAAAGGAGGAATTATTTAAGGAAACAATTATATATCTAACTAAAAATTACGTTTCCTCTAAAGATGTAATTAGTAAAGTAGATAATGAAGTAATTACTATCAACGCTTATTCTTCAATTCCTGTAACCGTAGGTTTTCAGAAATACACTAATAGATATACAATTAGCTTTTCCTTTAAGGATTCTAAAGTTAAAATTGATTCTCCTACCGTTGACTTGAGCTATATATCTAGTGGGAATTTATATAAGTTGCATATTTCAAGTGAAAAGGCAAACATATTTAATGATCGAATTTATGGAAAGAATAACAAACTTAACTATAAACGTCCTAAAGAAGATTTAGAGTTGTTTACTTCTCAATTCATACTATCTTACAAATTAGGTATGTCTGAAAAAAATGAGGATTGGTAAATTTGCAAAAGAAATTAAATATGAAAAGAGGGCTTGAAGTCCTCTTTCTTTATTTATAAGAGTAGTATTATTGCAAACACGTGTGCAATTCGTGTGCAAATAAAAATTAATAAAAAACGCACTGACTTATAAATCAATGCGTTATGTTTTATTTTAGTGGAGCCGCAGGGAATCGAACCCTGGTCCAAACAAGCAATCAAAGAGCTTTCTAC
>CANRKI010000160.1 GCA_947631175.1 uncultured Flavobacterium sp. | reverse complement strand
TAAATAAAATGAGTCCGATACAATTTCGAACTCATTTTTATATTAATTAATTTTTAATCTGTCCAAATTTTTGGGTGCAGTCCATAAAAGTAGCCCTTTTTTATTTTATCAATTCAATCAGTTTCTCTCCATTTTTAGTATATTCAAAATACCAATTGTTTTCTTTTTTATATATGATGCCATCTACATATTTATTAGATGCTGTGTACAAATTATCGATTGATGTTTTTACAATTTTGTATAATTCTACATTATTTGCATCAAGTAAGACACCTTCTAATGCGTTATCTTTAAAAACAAATTTTAAATCATCCAAAGTTTTTACTCCTTCTCCACCCTGCTTTACTGCAACAACAGTGTTTGCTGATTTCTGTACCTCGGTAATAACTTTAGTCTCAATATTTGCTTTCGAATTATGTACCACTTGATCCAAAACAGGAGCTGTAAAATCTATTGTCCCTTTTTTTGCGCTATAACTTTTCGCTGCTTCAAAAAAAGCTTGTCTGTATGCCGTTTGATATGATTTTTCGCGCGAAAATCCTTCATCCGACGTAAAAATAACTTTTCCTGTACAGTCTTTCAGTTCCATCAGTAACTTTGTAGCGAACATGTTACTCTTATCTTTAAAATTTACAACAGTAGCCGCGCAACGATTAGAAACTAAATCTAAAGGCAATTCGTTTTCGTGATACACAACAAAACCATCCTTCTCAAAAAACTGTTTGGTATAGGTATGTAAATAATATTTATCAAAAGTTCCTAATTCTGCTAAATTATTCGCTACAATCATAATAGGTTTTTCTTGCGAAAAACCCAAAAGAGTAGTTGCCAAAGTAGCAAGTAGTAATATCTTTTTCATTCTATAAATAATTTTTAAGTTCAGCTAATTTATTAATAATTATAGCATCTTGGTGCGTTGCATCAAAAAATTCATCAAAATGTATTGCTTTCATTCCAACATGTATAGCGCCACGTACATCGGCCTCAATACAATCGCCAATCATTAAAGCTTTTTCGGCCTTTAAACCATTAATTGATAACGCATGATTAAATATCGTTGGATTGGGTTTTTTAGCTCCTGTAGATTCCGAATCGGTCACGGACACAAAATAATGCGCTATTTTAGAACTTGTAAGTTTTTTAGCCTGAACCTCGTGTAAACCATTCGTTATAATATGTAAGTTGTATTTGGGCTTTAAATAGTTTAATATGTCCAAGGTTCCTTCGTATAAATGATGAGAACTTGGTAAAAGCTCAATGTATTCTTGTGCTATAGCTGCGATAACCTCATCAGAAACCGATACCTCATTTAAAGTAAAAGTCTCCTTTAGTCGCAAATATCTTAACTCATCGTGAGTAATTTTATCTTCTCTAAAAAGCGCCCAATATTTTTTGTTCACACTTGGGTAATGAACTAAAAAATCATCAATTGCAACAGGCAACTGATGATTTTTAAATATGGTTTGAAAAGCTAAATCAGAGTTTTTTTCGAAATCCCATAACGTGTGGTCCAAATCAAAAAAAATGTCTGTAATGTTTTCTAACTTCATTATTTAGCTCCTTTTATAATTACAGCGTTTTCGATGTGGTAAATCCAATCGTCAACATCATTTTCGTTATATCTAAAATTTCCTTCTAAAGTAACATATTGGTCTGTTTTTAACTTTGGCGTTTCACCTTTAAAAACAATTCCCATAATGGTTTCAGGACCTGCTTGACCGCAAAAAAAGCACGATGCAAAAACATTTTTACTTAACGCGTATGTTTTATTATCAATAGGAACAATAAAACCTGTCATTCTAATTTTTTGTCCTTTCAATCCTTTTAATTTTGTATTCACAACCGGAAAAGATATTTCTCCGTAACGCGGATCTTTTTTAGATACAAATTTTATCTGTCCTAATAAATTCCATGTTAATTCTTCCGGATCTGTAAATACTTTTTTGTTGGTCGTTATAAAACCTGCTTGATCTACAGTTGTTTTTGTACTTTCTGGAGCAGAAACCAACACGTTAGCACCAATAATAGTAGCCAATCCTACTCCTAAAATTATTTTTTTAAGCATTTGCTAAAGTTTTTGATATGTTAAGTCTGTATGCTTTTATTGCCGGAATTAAAGCCGATATAAAACCTACAGCCAATGTAATTAGTAATAATGGAATTTCGTTTTGCCAAACAATCTCGAACGGATTAAAAGCCATTTTAAATTCGTCTTGAGAAGTTTGTGATATTAAAACCAAAGCTATTCTACCAAAAATCGTTCCAAAAACAAAGCCGATTAAGCATAATAAAACACTTTCTATAAGTACTAATCCAAACAACTGAAATGGTTTTGCTCCCGAAATTCGCATTAACGCAAATTCATATTTTCTTTCTTTCAATCTATTATATAAAGCAATAAAAATACTAATTCCAGAAAGCAGCATGATACCGTAAGCCAAATATTTTAATGTATCGATACCAATACCAAACATGTTTATTAAACGATTAATCTCTAAAGCTGGTAAAACAGGTTGCATTTTAGTGTTTTCTGCAATTAATCGAGGCCACGAAAATAAAGCCATTTTATTTTTAAAAGATAAAATAACTGCCGTAATTTCTTTGCCTTGTTCACTATGATTGTGCACCTCATCATGTTTATGATCGTCGTGATCGTGATCACAAGCTTCAGTGTGAACATGTCCCGCCTCCTCGTGATCATGATCATGAGCATGATCGTGTCCTTCGTGGTCGTGATGGTGATCTTCTTCGTCTCCGTGCGCATGTCCATGATCGTGGTCGTGCACGCTCCAAACAGTTTCTAAATTCGAAACAATTAAATTATCCAAAACACTTCCGTTCGGTTTTAAAATCCCAACCACTTGGTACGGATGATCCTCGTGTACTTCGCCATATTCACTATCGCCATGCGAGCCTAAAAAAGAATCACCTACTTTTAAATTTAAATTTGCAGCCAATTCACCACCCAAAACAACTTCTAAATTTTTAGCAAACATAGCACCTTGAGCCAATTCGCCTTCGTATTTTAAAATATAATCTGGGGTTGTTCCTAAAATTTTATATCCGTGGTAATTATCACCAAACGAAAGCGGAATTGCTTGCTTAACAAACGGATTATCCATCCATTTTTTTGCTTCAGCATAATCAATATTTCCCGTTGGTGCATCAATATGATAAACCGCAGAAAGCATCACTTGCAAAGGCGAACCATGTGCTCCTAACACCATATCAATTCCGTCGATTGTGCTGTTAAACTTTTTATCGAACTGATTTTGTAATAAAATTAAAAGCGTAATAATAGCCACCGAAGCCGTTAATAAAATAACACTTAAAACCGTATTTAATGGCTTAAACCATAAATTTTTCCAAGCTAATTTAGAGATCATACTAACGTAATTTGATGGTTAAACTTTTGCTTTAATCGTGCATCGTGTGTTACAATTAACAAAGCGGTGTGGTATTTTTTTGCTAACGATTGTAACAAATTCGATACAACATCCGTGTTTTCATCATCCAAACTCGACGTTGGCTCATCTGCCAAAATAACCTTTGGTTTTGCCATTAAAGCACGCGCGATCGATACGCGTTGCTGTTGACCAATACTTAATTGCGATGTATATTTTAAAGCATGTTGCTCTAATCCTAAAGTCTGAAGTAACTCGGTAGCTAAACTGGTGTTTTTCTCTCCCGTTGCTAACCACGAGGCTAATTCTAAATTTTCTAAAACATTTAAAGCCTCAATAAAATGAGAGTTTTGTAATATTAAACCTATATTTTTCCCTCTAAACGAATCCAATTGTGTCGCCGATAACGAAGTTAAGTCCGTCTCTTCAATCATAATTTGCCCCGATTTTGGTTTTTGAATACCTGCTAATAAATGAAGTAAGGTTGTTTTTCCAGTGCCCGAATTTCCCGTAATCAACAAAATATTGCCCGCTTCGCAAATAAAATCCGGAAAGCGAAACTGCATATTTTCATCATACGAAAACATAATTTCTTTACTTTGAATCATATCAAATTAAAAATTTAATCATTTACGCGCAATTTAATAAATAAGTCCGACAATAAAAATTATAATACGGGCGTTCCCCTCGCAAAAGTTAAATAAACAAGACTAAAATCACTTCGTGCTCGGGTCGGGGTATTCGCTAAATCTTTTAAAAATTAGCTCATAAAAATATTCGCAAAACTTTTAAAAGGATACCGCTGCTCCCCCTAACGCTAAACCGCGAAGTCTCTTTTCTATAATAATCCTTCATCCGCAAACGAGAAAAAACTTTTTTCGGTCACAATTAAATGATCCAGAACCAAAATATCTAAAGTTTTTCCGGCTTCTTTTATCTTTTTAGTAATCGATTTATCTGCATCACTTGGTGTTAAATTCCCCGACGGATGATTGTGAAACAATATCAACGCGGTAGCATTATGCTCTAAAGCTTGTTTAAAAATAATACGTGTATCTACAACAGTCGCGGTCATTCCGCCTTTAGATATTTGCGATTTATACAACACCACATTGGCATTATTTAAGTACAAAACCCAAAACTCTTCGTGCAACAAATCAGCTAAAATAGGTTGCATAACTAAAAAAGCATCGTTTGCCGAGGTTATTTTTTGAATTTTGGGAGCATCCGTCTCACGTCTGCGCTTTCCTAATTCAAGGGCTGCAACAATACTAATTGCTTTTGCCTCGCCTATGCCTTTAAACTGAGTTAATTGTTTTACGCCTTGCCTGCCAAGTAAAGCCAAATCATTATTATAATGTTGTAAAATTCGTTTTGACAATTCAACAGCAGTTTCATTTCGTGAGCCGCTTCCTATTAAAATAGCCACCAATTCGGCATCACTTAAAACAGACTTTCCCTTTAACAAAAGCTTTTCGCGCGGACGATCGTCTTCTGCCCAAAATTTAATCGATAAGTTATTGTTTGCATTATCCATAAAAAAGCATTTGTATTTTAACGCATTTTTAACCAAAAAACTTACACATAATTAACTATATTTATAAAAAAAAAATTATGATTCAAAAAACGCTACTTATTTTAATATTTTTAACCAACTACAGTTTTGCACAAATAACGGGGCAAAAAATTTCGGAAGCTGCTATTTCTATCATCGACCCAAGTATTGTTTACGACGGAAAATATGTTGCTCTAGCATATCCAAACGGAGATGTGGATCCCAAAACTGGAGTTTGCACCGATGTAGTAATTAGAACCTACAGAAAGTTAGGAATTGATTTGCAAAAAGAAATTCACGAAGATATGAAAGCTAATTTTAGCTTGTATCCCAATCAAAAACGTTGGGGTTTAAGATCGACGGATAAAAATATTGATCACAGAAGAGTGCCGAATCAGGAAGTTTTTTTTACTAGAAAAGGAAAAAAATTAAAAGCGACAACAAACCCTATCGATTACAAACCTGGAGATTTGGTAACTTGGCTTATTGGCGGAAAACTAGATCATATTGGCGTGGTAACACATAAAAAAAGTAGCGATGGTAAACGCCCTTTAATTGTACATAATATTGGTGGTGGCCAAATTCTAGAAGATTGTTTACTTACGTATAATATAACGGGACATTATCGATTTATTCCAAATAAATAATTTTCACGAAAGGATTAAGAAAAAAAAAGCGGTCTAATTTTGGACTGCACCCAAAAGTTTGGACAGATTAAAAAATTAATTATTATAAAAATGAGTTCGATATTCTATCGGAC